>CAZOCA010000361.1:0-4483 GCA_964578105.1 uncultured Pararhizobium sp. | reverse complement strand
GGGGCGCGCGGTAAAGGCGGGTGACGAAAAGTGAATCGATTTTTGACATCACACATCATAACGCTGCGCGCAAAGAAGGGCGAGCGGCAATTGCCGCTCTGTCTACAAAACAAGCGTGCGCGAAAGAAATTCAGGGCAGGCGTCAAGCAATGCCCGATCAATATCGGATCCGACCAGTTTTGTAATCTTGGGTGCCAGTTCCACAACCAACATCCAGAAACTTGATGCCGGGTTTGACAAGGGCATAGACAGCGCCCTCGAACGCGCATTGCGCTTCGCCTCCGGCATATTTCAGCCAGCGCGCATGCAGCTTGTCGTAATTTGGTGCGATGTTGCCATACAGCTTATGAATTGTCATTTGCGTGTCAGAGGCTCTTGGCCAGCACAATCCATTCATTGTCGGATCGTGTGTATGTTGGTTTCAGGACTTTACGCCGTTCAAGCTCGACAAAACCTTCTCGTTGATAAAGACGACGCGCGGGGTTGAGGTCACTTGTGATAATTGAAGCTCGCGAACAGCCAGCCTGTTTGGCCAAGATGCCGATGTGCTTCAGCAGGCTTTGGCCGATCCCGCGACCACGGAATGTTTCGTACGTTGCAAGCACGTTGATGTACCAGGTCCCCGCGACCAGATTTTCCAACTCCTGCAATGGAACAAGATGGTTTGGCATAGACGCAGGGTCGAAGCTTTCGACTTCGTCCGGCAAGCGATATGCGATTGCCGCAGCCACAGGCATTCCATCCATGTCTGCTATCAAAGCATTGGTGTAGGAAAATCCGCCGGTCTCGCGCTTTGCGCGGCGTACACCAACATCAAAAACTGTTTCGTCCGCTTCTCGCATGTTGTCCCAAAGATCGAGTGGAAGGCCGTCTCCAGCAATGATGATCAGTCTGACAAGGTCCTCTGCGTCATTTGGTGTAGCCGGTCTGATGTTCAGGTTTTGGTATGTCATTTCATTCTCTGAATTTTGTGATTTCTTGGCGCCTTGTCCGGCATTTCAGCCGGACGAAGACGAGCGTTGAGTATGGTTGTTCAGTTCGCACTCTTGTTGGGTTCTGCGGATAGGCTCAGGCCGCAGGGCGCGCGGGTTCTTTTTCGGCAATACAGCCCACATGCCGATGATCGGTGCCGCAGCAGCCTCCGATTACGCGGATGTTTGGTAGGAGCTTAAGAAGCTCCGAATTGAGATGACCAAGTTCCACCGGATCGCCATCATCAAGTGTTTCGCAGGCATCAAGTTCCTGATGGCTCATGCGAGAAGCATTTGAGCGAAGACCACCGATGCGAAGCAACCAGGGCTCTGTTGTATCCAGGGCCTCCCTGAAGTGATCGGGATGCGCACAATTGATCATGTAGTAGATGGGAGCGTTGCCAGTCTGCTCGTCGACCTCAGCAATCGCTTCACCCAGGGCCTGACCGGATGGCAGGCGCCCGTCAGTTTCCAAAGTAAACGCGATCACAACCGGGAGGTCGATTTCCTGTGCAGCCAGGGCAATGCCTGAAGCCTCACCTGCATGGGTCAGCGTCATGGCACTGATCATATCAACGCCAGCCTGGCCGAGCGCATGCACTTGTGGTGCATGAATGAGCAACGCATCTTTTGCGGAAATCATGGTCTCAGGTGCATAGGCATCACCCGACGGCCCAACCAGTCCGTTTAATAGTATTGGTAGTGTATCTGTTTCATGCTCATCACGAATGCCGCGCATGAAGTCGGCCGCACTTTGATTAATTGCAAGTGTCTCACTCAGACTCAGCCCCAGAGGACCTGCCCAGGCCGTTCCCGCTCGCCAGGTTGGCACGTCCATGACAAACCCGCGGCCGGTATTTTGCGCAAGATCAATGTAGCGCTGCATATAGGATGTCAGCTCCGACCGCCCTTGCTCTGTATCAAGCAACACAGCGGCCGAGAAGCAAGGTAGAGTAAAGCCCTTCTCAAATATCATATAGGTTTCAAGCCCGCCGTCAGAGAGAAAAAAACGGCGTGTGGATTTCAGTTTTTCAATTCGCATCAATCAGCTCCTGTTTAAGTTGCTGATAGGGATAGACGAAGAAACTGCCGACGTGCAGTGAACGCGTGGTGCACATACATTGGATTTATTCTTGATAAATATCAGTGGGTTAAATCTATGAGGCCGAAACTTGGCAACAAATCCAGCGTCAAGTAGACTTGTGGTACAGGAGGCGTGCGAAGTTGGCCGGCAAAACGCAAACGAAATCGCTCATATTGGATGTCGCGGAGAAAGCGGTACTTGAAAAGGGCTTTGAAGCAACCTCGATTGAAGAAATCGTGGCAGCTCTCGACATTTCAAGAAGCGGCTTCTTTTATCACTTCAAAGACAAGAACGAACTCGCCCGCGCCATGATTGAGCGCTATATAAAGACGGAAAATGAACTCTATGATGACTTGTTTGCTCGAGCCCGGGAACTGGATGACGACCCACTGCACTCCATGCTCATCGGACTGAAGCTTCTGGCAGAATTACTGGATGATATCCCCAATGGGCATCCAGGCTGTATCATAGCCGCAACCGCCTATCAGGATCGTCTTTTTGATAAAGGCGTTCGAGAACTCAACCGACAAGCCATACTTGGTTGGAGGAAGCGTTTTCGAAACATGTTTGAAGATATCGCCGAGAAATATCCGCCAAAAGTTGACACAGATTTGGATGCACTTGGCGACATGGTGTCCAGCGTTGCAGAAGGCGGGCTTATTCTCCAGCGCGCATTGGGTGAAAACAACACCGTCGCCAAACAGATTATGCAGCTAAGGCAATACATCCAGCTTCTTTTCGCAAAGTGATATCAGCAATAGCAGGCTTTTGGCCTTATCAGTGTCGACCAACCAAGTGTCAGCAAAAGGCGCAGAGCATCAGGTGGACGATCATCTCTGCGCTATGGGTTCGATCTGTCTCACATTGCATCAGAGTTAGAGTGTCATGCCCAAGCCTGTAAAGACCCTCAAGAAGTCATGCACACCACCACCTCAAACTGAATTTGGTTGACCGAAATCAAATCCATGCTGTGACGGGCTTGTTAAGCTTGGCTGGAAACAAAAGGACTTTCTCGTTGTCCTTTATGGAGACTATCCCTTGGGTGCATTCTTTGCTTGGCTGAACGATCAACTGCTGCGTATGCAATGGTTGTCAGATTTGGTCACGCTGCTGGTGCGCGACGGTTTTGGTCTGGATCCGAATAGTCAGGTCGGTGGAAGCGTTCACTTTTTCATCTATGACGTTATCAAGATATTTATTCTGCTCGCGGTTTTGATTTTCAGCATTTCCTATGTGCAAAGCTATTTTCCACCGGAACGCACCCGCCGCATTCTGGGGCAGCGACAGGGTCTAGGGGCGAATGCCCTGGCTGCCTTACTTGGCACCATTACGCCGTTTTGTTCGTGCTCATCCATTCCGCTTTTCATCGGCTTTACCAGTGCGGGGTTGCCGCTGGCCGTGACCTTTTCATTTCTGATTTCTTCCCCGCTGGTTGATCTGGCCTCAGTGATATTGCTGGCAAGTATTTTCAATTGGAGCATCGCATTGGCGTATGTCGCAATCGGTTTGGTGCTTGCAGTCCTGGGTGGAACCCTGATTGGACGGCTCAAACTAGAAAATCAGGTGGAGGCCTTTGTCTATCAAAGCCCAGTCAGCGACCATGACAATAACGGCGCAATCAACCGACGTGAGCGGTTGATTTACGCCGCCGATCAAGTCATCGACATTGCGCACAGGGTCTGGCTTTACGTGTTGATCGGCGTCGGGATTGGCGCTGCGATCCACAATTGGATTCCAGAAACCTTTATTTCAGCACTGTTAGGTCAGGGCAAGTGGTGGTCGGTTTTGGTCGCGACGATCGCTGGTGTTCCCATGTATGCTGATATATTTGGCACGCTGCCTATCGCCGAAGCCTTGGTACAAAAGGGTGTTGGGCTGGGCACGGCTTTGACCTTTATGATGGCGGTCACCGCGTTGTCATTGCCATCCATAATTATGCTCAAACGGGTTGTGAAACTCCCCTTGTTGGGGGTTTTCGTCGGGATCGTCACTGTCGGTATTATTCTGATCGGCTATGTTTTTAACGCCACTGCCCATCTATTTGCTTGAACAGGAGTTATGAAATGATCATCAAAATACTAGGTTCCGGCTGTAAGAAATGCCAAGCCTTGGCGGAGAATGCTGTGACAGCAGCACAAACCGCAGGTATCGCTGTCCAGGTTGAGAAAGTCACCGACATTGTCGCCATTGCCAGTTATGGGATTATGACCACGCCTGGTCTCGTGATCGATGAGAAAGTCGTCGCAACTGGACGCGTGTTGAGCGCATCCGAAATTGGTGCGCATCTTGGAGCATCCTGAGATGCTAAGATTGAACGTGGCTGTAATTTGACTCTGACTAAATTGCCCTTGTCTAATTGTCGCTGAAAAGCGAACAGTTGAGCACTGGTGAATGGGTATGCGCGCTAGAGATTTCGACTGTATCCTGA
>CAZOCA010000360.1:0-4502 GCA_964578105.1 uncultured Pararhizobium sp. | reverse complement strand
TGCGCCATGCCACCGAAATCGTGGCGCGCGAGCTTGGCCAACCTGTTGTCATCATCAAGGTCACGGGCGCTGGAGGCGTGAAAGCTTTGGCAGCGGGCGCGGCGGCAGATCCCGATGGGTACACTTTGGCGAGCAATTGGGTTGCTGCCCACATCTCGTCAAAGATCTTTGATCCAGAATTGCCTTATGGGCCAGACAGCTTTGTACCCATTGTTGGAATGTTCGCAGTACCTTTTACTATTACTGTTGCCGCCGAACATCCGGCAAACAACATTGCCGAGCTTCAAGAATGGGCTACGTCACTCGGGCGCTCCGCAAATGTTGGAGTGTGTGCGGCGCAGTCTGTTCCACGTCTCGTCGGCGAACAGTTTTTCAAGTCGGCCAAGATTGACTACAACCCTATTCCGTCATCAGGCGGTTGTATGGGGGATAATGTAACTGGCTTGATGAACGGTTCTTTGGACGTTTCGGTCAGCATTGTTCCGGCCACCAAGCAATTTGCAGGTCAAGTGAAACATTTGGGCCTTTTGGCTGACGAACCGCACGCTCTTGCGCCTGATATCAAAACTGTAAGCGAACAAGGTGTCAGCCTTGGTTGGGGAGATGTCGCACTTGGTTGGGGCGGACTGGTTGCGCCGGCAGGCACACCAGACGACGTCGTTGCCAAACTACAGAAGGCCTTTTCTGCAGCTTTGCAAAGCGAAGAATTTCGTGCAAATGTTGGCGGCCTGGCAGGCCTAGTGAAGTATTCTTCTGCAGAGGATTTTGAAGCCTTGTGGGAAAGCTCTCGCAAGGCACTAGAGCCGCCGATTGCGGCAATCAAAGCCAATTAATGGGCTTGGCCCTTAGACAATGATCAATAATACTTTTGTTCCACCAGCAATGCTCCGCGCATTTCTGGTGGGGTCAACATTTAGTACATTGAAGCAATGAAACGACGTGAAGCCATGAAAGATTTGACTTTGGAATTGTTTGGTCAGCTGACTTTGTTGATTCTGGCAATTGCTGCTTTCGTGTTGAGCGCCCAGATCGATATGGAGTTTGCGTCGGATTTGGAAATTATCGGAGGGCCGCGACGCTATCCAAGGATCATTCTAGCTGTTTTCATACTAATGAATGTTATCCTGATCGTATCGACAGTTCTCAAGACGGGAAGCAAATCAGAGCTGGCAAAACCTGAATCGGTGAACGCCTCTACCCTACAGGGCAAAGTCCGTGCAGCTGCAGTATTCCTGTTGTTGATTGTCTTTGTTATCGCCTTCGAATTTGTCGGATATCTAATCCTAACCGGGCCTCTCTTGATTTTTGTGGCTATGATGAATGGTGCTCGTTTGTCGGTTCGAATGGTCGCTGTCTGCGTTATTCTTACGGTCACCTGCCTCTTTGTGTTTCGTTACGGGCTTAACATTGTTTTGCCTGAGGGTCTTCTGGGCATCGACGGGATCTTCTAGAGCCGACACATGCAGAACATATTTGAATTACTTTCACAGTTGCCCGACTTTATCGGCCTTGCCCAATTGGGGGCAATCCTGCTCGGCCTTCTTATAGGAATGGTCGTTGGTGTTTTGCCAGGGATTGGTCCGCTCCTTGGTGTGGTCATGGCGATCCCATTCACTTTTTACATGGAACCAATTTCGGCAATGGCCCTGCTGATTGGAATTTATCAGGGCGGCTCTTACGGTGGCGCAATTGCATCGACGATGATTGGCATTCCAGGTACGCCGATGGCTGCTGCCACCTTATTAGATGCCCGCCCAATGGCGCTGCGTGGGCAGGCCTCTGTTGCCGTAACATTGTCTACGTTAGGTTCATCAATTGGAGGCGTGTTGAGCGCCATCATTTTGATTGCAACGGCCTCTTACCTAGCGACCCTTGCCCTAAAATTTGGTCCTGCAGAAACGGCTGCATTCGCGCTTTTAGGCCTGACGACACTTGGAGCATTGTCTGGTGGAGCGGCGATCAAAGGCTGGATGATGGGGGCTTTGGGACTGTTTATCGCAATCATTGGCCGCGACCCGATCTCAGGCGTCTCACGGTATGCGTTTGACACCGTTTATCTGGAAAGCGGCATTACGCTGGTGCCTCTTTTGGTGGGGTTGTTCAGTATCTCGGAAGTTCTGATGCAAATCGAAAATCCGACACGGGCGCACGACATTGACAAAGGTGCGTCGGCTTCACGCGAGGCGTTCAGAAGCCTTGTCGCGAGGCCGATCAACTATGTGGGATCAAGTCTGATTGGCGTTTTCGTCGGGATCTTGCCAGGGATCGGGGGGGTCACCGCGTCTTACATGAGTTACCGGGTCGCAATGCTGTTTCGCAAGAAACAGGACCCAGAATTTGGCGAAGGCAACCCGGACGGCGTGATTGCTTGTGAGACCGCCAATTCGGCAGTGACGGGTGGCGCGCTCATTCCGATGCTTGCGCTTAGTATTCCAGGCGACCCAATTGTCGCAGTCCTTATGGGTGGGCTTATGCTTCAGGGTGTTCAGCCTGGTGCAATGATGTTCATTCAACACAGCGACATTGTTTCAGGCATCTTCCTCGCATTTCTTGTCACAGCCTTGCTGCTACTTCCAGTTGGCCTACTCTTCATAAAAGGTGCAGTAAGACTGCTGCGAGTACCACAATGGGCCGTAATGAGTGGGGTCTTGCTGCTGAGCCTGATTGGAACCTATTCAATTTCGCTGCAAATCCATGACCTCACCGCGCTGCTTGTGTTTGGGATGATTGGCTATCTATTGCGTAAACACGGGTTTCCATTGGCCCCGGTTGTGATCGGTTTCGTATTGGGTCCGATATTTGAGACTAATTTCCGGCGGACGAGCCTGATTTCTCAAGGGGATATTCTCGGCTACGTCTTGGAACGACCGATCACCTTGGCTGCTTTGGGCCTGGCGCTCATGTTCCTGATCTTTCCACTAATCTCAGCGGTGTTTGGAAAAACAACCGCCAAAGCGCCCGAATAAACGACATCGGGGCTAATTGTTTGGAGCTGGCGTGAAGCCAATCTCCGTCTTGGCACGGATGGCGTCCGCGCCCCCCAATTGCTCAATCCGTAGAGCCTGATCGGCAAACGCCATGGCATCGGCCGCATCGGGATCAACGATCTTGCGAAGTTCGCGATCAAGTTCGGCCTGAATGGCCGCTGTCTCATCTTGTCCTGACAGGTCGTTGGCTTCAAGCGGATCGTTGGCAAGATCGAATAATTGTGGAGGGTGCCCAACATAGTGAACAAGCTTCCAGTCACCTTTTCGCACCATATAGCCTGCCGAGCTCGACCCCGCCGCGTGATACTCGCTAAACACAATACGGTCTTCCGGCTCAATTTTAGCAAGCTTACGTAAATCACAACCGGGAAGAGCCTGCTCTTTTTCACTACGCATGCCGCCCGCGGCTTCAACGATGGTTGGATAGATGTCGACCAGTGACACCGGCGTTTTGCAGCGCTGGCCTTGGGCGACATTGGTACCGGCAATCGTCATAGGCACAGCACAGGAGTCCTCATAAAACACCGATTTTCCCCATAAGCCGCGATTGCCAAGGCTTTCTCCGTGGTCAGATGTATAAATCACCAATGTATCGTCGGTCATGCCTTTATCAGACAGAGCTGAGAGAACGCGTCCAACATTATAGTCCAAAAATGAACACATGCCGTAATATGCTTGGAGGGCGATCTTGAGCGTTTCATCGTCGAAATAATCGTCATAATTGAATGAATTACGATACGCATCGACCCCGGGGTGAGACGGGCGTTCGGAGGGCGCGTAATGATGTGGCAGCGGAATCGGCGCATCTTCATACATGTCAAAAAACTTTTTCGGCGCAATCAGTGGAAAGTGCGGATTGACGAACGAGACGAAAAGCACCCAAGGCTTTTCTTCATGGCCAGTCTTATTCTCTAACCAAGCAACTGCGGCGGTAGCGACGTCGTTGTCGAACTTGGAATAACCCGATGTTCCGCTTCCTGTTTTTTCGGCCATTGCGCGCGCCGCTTGCCGCGGGCGCCCGTCTTTTCGCAGCAATCCAAGTACGTCACCCTGACCGTCAACAACATGAATGGGGCGAATAGTCTCAGAAAATCCGGTATCTTCATCTTCACTTCGATAATGTAGCTTGCCGATGGATGTTACCTGGTGGCCGGAAGCACGAAGATTGTGGTGCCACGAAGTAACGCTGCCATCATAAGGATGTGCATTGTCCCAAAATCGGGTGCAGTGTGGATAGTCTCCGGTTGCAAGGCTAGCCCGGGATGGGACACAAATAGGCGAATTGCAATAGGCGCTGTCAAAGGTGACACCACGAGCTGAAAGGGCATCGATGTTAGGCGTTTGGACAATTTCATTGCCATAGCAGCCTGAAATATTGCGCGCATGTTCATCAGACAGAATGAAAAGAACGTTGTTAGCCATGGACCTATCCTTGTTTTGAGGGGGATGAATCCTCGGTCAGGCGATAGATTTTTTCAGCTGTGCCACCGAAAAGCATATCCTTTTCCGCAGAGC
>CAZOCA010000359.1:0-4517 GCA_964578105.1 uncultured Pararhizobium sp. | reverse complement strand
CCTCATACCATTGCAGCGAATAACCCGGCACAGGCAATGTCAGAACGGAACTTGATGACAGCGACAGGGGAAAAATCACAAAAATCGGCGACACCAGAAAAAACAGCACCAGTCCGGAAAAGATGGGTAATCCAAAACGCATCATGGTTTGATCGCCCCCTAAGCCCGGATGCCGCTGCCCGTTTCAGGCAGTAGCTTTCTGGCAATGGCAATCGTTGCCGCCGTAAACAGCAGCAGCAGGACAGCCAGTGAGGACGCCATGCCAAGATTGATGGTCTGGTTGGCATAAAAGGCGATGTAGTAGCTGACCATCTGATCCTGCAGACCGCCGACCAGCGCCGGGGTGATGTAGAAGCCAACCGACAGCATGAACACAATCACAGCACCGGCGGCAACGCCCGGCATGGAGAGCGGCAGATAGACGGTCACAAACTGTCGCCATGGCGGCGCGCCAAGAGAGGCTGCGGCTTTGACATATTCCATGCCCAACCGCTTCATCACACTGTAGATCGGCAGAATGAAAAATGGCAGCAGCACGTGCACCATGGCGATGTAAACCGCAAAGCGGGTGAAAATCATGCGCAAGGGCTCATCCACCAGACCTGTGCCCAGAAGCGCGGCATTGATCGGCCCCTCACGTTGCAGAAGAATGAACCAGGCTGTTGTTCGCACCAAAATGGAAGTCCAGAAGGGAATGAGAACCAGCAGCATGACGTAACCTGCGGCCCGGTCGGACAGGGTGCTCATCCAGAATGCAGTTGGATAGCCCAGCAGCACACATAGCACTGTCACCCAGATGCTGATGACAAAGGTGCGTTTGAACAGATCGACAAAGATCGCCTGATCACTGGCCACTCTTTCAACAGATCCGTCTATGCTAACGGTCAGGTCCATCGCCCGCAAGAGATAGCGTGCGGTATAGGGATTGGAGTTCTGTTTGATCAATTGCCAGATATCGCCTTCGCCAAATTCAGGAACCGCCTCGGGCAGCGACACGGCATAGGGCGCTTCAATCTTGTCGGCAATACGCCGGGCTTTCATCATGATGGAGCGGCTGCCGCTTTGCTCGAAATTGAGGCGCCGTGTCATGGAACCGTAATTTCGGCCCCGGTCTCCTTGCTCAATATCAGCAATGAGCGCTTCATAAACGGCTTCAGGCGGAGCGCTTTTCCCATCCCACTCCCAGCTTTCCAGGGCAGATGTTGTGCGCGGTAGAGCAGCTGTGACTTCAGGATTCTTGATGGCTTTTATCAGCGTGTATCCAATGGGAATGATAAAACCGACACAAACCAAAATCAGCAATGGTGCAACCAGCAGCCAGGACATTTTTGATTTGCCATTCATGGACTGGATGCCGCCTTTTTGGGATGTCAGCACCCGGCGTACCGGGTGCTGACTGTTTCAGTTCTTAAAGTCTATTACTGAGCGGCCCAAGATGTAAATCGGGCTTCCAGATCATCACCATTTGCAATCCAGAATTCCGTGTTCAGGAACAGGCCTTTGTCTGAGTGATTCAGAACCATACCTGGATTTTTCGCCTGAATTTCCGGATCCATGTTGATCTCCTTATTGGCAGGAGAGGATGGCCATACATTCGTCTGATTTCTCAGCGGCCCGGCATCGGTGATGTATTCAACCATCTGCATCGCCTGTTCAGCCATTGGAGAGCCTTCGACAACAGCCCAATAGTCAACAGAGTAAAGCAGTGTGTTCCAGTTCATGTCGTAGTCTGCACCTTCACCCATAGCCCGGATGATGCGGCCCGTGTAACCAAAGGCATAATCAACCTCACCACTGCCAACAAATTGCAGGGGCTGAGCGCCGGATTTCCACCAGACAATATCGTCCTTGATCTCGTCCAGCTTTGCAAAAGCGCGGTCGACACCTTCTGGTGTGGACAGAATGTCATAAACATCGGCCCCAGCTACACCATCGGCCATCAACGCCACTTCAAGCGTGATCTTCGGACCTGTGCGCAAAGAACGCTTGCCCGGGAATTTTGCAGTGTCCCAGAATTCCTGAAGGTTGGTAGGGCCCTCTGCGTGACGTGCCTTGTCATAAAAAACAACAACACCCCAGCCAGCACCGCCGACACCGCATTCGTGAACAGCAGTGTCGATGATTTTGGTTTTGTCTATGACGCCGTAGTCAAGCTTTGCAAATACACCATCTTCACAACCGCGGACCAGTTCAGGCGCCTCGACCATGATGATGTCATAGGTGACATCGCCAGCCTCGACCATGCCATAAACCTTGGCCATTTCACCATTGTAGACATCATCGCTGACCGCGATTCCGCTGCTGGCTTCAAATGGTTCAAAGAGGTGTTCACGTGCACTATCCTGATAGCCACCACCAAATCCCACAATTGTGAGATCACGCGCGTCTACCGCGGTCGGCAGAAAGGCTGTTGCCGAAAGACCGGCTGCAACCAGAGCAGCTGCCGTAAAGCGAGTTCCGAATTTCATAGTCACTCTCCTGTTGTTAACATTTGGGCTGGAAATGCATAGATTGAGTTAAATGTATTATAAACGCTACCTTAATACAACTGGATTCTTCAAGCGCCGGTTTGCGGGTTTTTCGGCGGTGGTTTTTTCCCCGCATCTCTTGCGCAGCAAGGTCAAAAAGTATTAATGTTAGCATAACATGACATTAAGGAATTCCAATGTTAAATTCTGTGCTCAAGACTCCTGTCAATAACGGCATCTTACCGACACAAACCGATGAGGCCGGTCTGCGGGTATATGGACATTATATTGATGGAGCCTTCTCTGCGTCAGACTCCGGTGCCTACATTGAAAGCACAGACCCCGTCTCAGGTGAAGTGTGGTCAAAAATCGCACGCGGCACCGATGCGGATGTCGAACGGGCCTGCGCGTCAGCACAGGCAGCCTTTGAGAACCCTGAATGGCGCAACCTCTCCGCCAGCGCACGCGGCAAGCTTCTGCGACAGTTGGGTGATCTGATTCTGGAGAATGCTGACTGGCTGGCATCTGTGGAAATGAAGGACAATGGCAAACTGATCGCCGAACTGGGCAATCAGATGCGCTACATGTCGAACTATTATTATTATTATGGTGGTCTGGCAGACAAGATTGAAGGCTCGACCATACCCAGTGACAAACCAGGCGTTTTCAACTTTACACGCTACGAGCCATTGGGTGTGGTTGCCTGTATCATGCCATGGAATTCCCCGCTGCCGCTCACCAGTCTGAAACTTGCACCCGCTCTGGCGGCGGGCAATACGGTTGTGTTGAAACCATCGGAGTTCACATCGGCCTCCCTGCTTGAATTTGTCAAACTGGTGGAACTGGCAGGCTTTCCCAAAGGCGTTGTAAATGTTGTCACTGGTATTGGGCATGAAATGGGAGAGGCGCTTGTGTCTCATCCCCATGTGGAACGCGTCGCCTTTACCGGAGGGCCAGAGGCTGGCCGGATCATCAATGAGCAGGCCGCCCGATCCATGAAGCGTGTCACGATGGAGCTCGGCGGCAAATCACCGAACATCATTTTTGAAGATGCGGATCTCGACCAAGCGCTGAAAGGTGCAGTGGCGGGAATTTTCGCGGCTTCCGGGCAGACCTGTGTTGCCGGGTCTCGTCTTTTGGTACAACGCTCCATCCATGATGCTTTTCTGGAGCGACTGGTCGCATTTCTGGAAGACATCAAGTTTGGCCATCCGTCAGATCCCAGCACCCAGATTGCGCCTATTTCAACAGCTCCGCAGCTCAAGAAAATCGAAGATTATGTGCGCATAGCCACCGAAGAAGGCGCGCGGCTTGTGCGCGGTGGCAAACGCGCCAGCGTCGATGGCTATCCCAATGGCCTGTTTTACGAGCCGACCATTTTTGCAGATGTCGACAATTCCATGCGCATTGCACAGGAAGAGGTGTTTGGGCCTGTCTTGTCAGTCATTCCGTTCGACACGGAAGATGATGCTGTGCGCATTGCCAATGACATCAATTTCGGACTGGCTGCCGGTATCTGGACAGAAAATCTGGCGCGGGGCATCCGCATGACCGAGAAGGTTCGGGCCGGAACCATCTGGGTGAACAATTACCGCTCCACCAGCGTTACCTCCCCGTTTGGCGGCTTCAAGATGAGCGGCATTGGCCGTGAAGGCGGCATCCCAGGCATGATGGAATATCTGGAGCTGAAAAGCGTCTGGATTTCGACAAATGTCGATATCCCGAACCCTTTTATCCGAAGGTAGAGGGCGTTCGGAGATAGGCGAGCGCGCCGGTTATTCTACTTGTTGGCTGCGACCCATTGGGGCGCACCACCGAAGCGTTTCTCGCGGGACAGCTCGACCCGATATTCGAAAAATTCGGGATTATAGGTCGCTTCGACACATTGTACGGGCCGATTATCTGCATCGAACAGAACGCGTCTGACCCGAATGAGCGGATGTCCTTCAGATAGACCCAGATGCCTGGCCTCAGCCGGATCAGCAGCAATGGCTGTCAGTCTCTGGTCCATGTGAATGATGGTAATGCCCGCATCTTCCAGCGCTGTTG
>CAZOCA010000358.1:2455-4540 GCA_964578105.1 uncultured Pararhizobium sp. | reverse complement strand
GGTGATGATGCCACCCAGATCACTCAGGCCATCGCCCTGAGCGAACCCTGTTCCATACACCCCGGCACCACCAAAATAGGGTGGACCATCGGAAGGCTGGACAGCATCGAATGCTGTCACCGTCAGCGCGCGGGGTGTGACGGTTAAAACACCAGCATTCGTAAACGTCAGTGCGTATCCCTGGTCGGACACCAGCGAACCCTGAGCCGCTGTGATGACATAATTGCCGACATCAGAATTGAAGACTGCAATTGTTGTGAAATCCCCCTCTCCGCTGACAGCACCACTGCCCGTGTCGCCGTTGACGAGGCCTGAAAACAACGCTGTGAATGTGGGGTTGTCGTCGCCGTAAATGCGCGCCACATCGGCAGCCGTAATCGTCAGCGTGGGCTGGCGTGCGTAGATGAACTGGCTGCCGGATTGCGTGATGGAGGCAGGTGGATTGCCAGCAAAAGTCCGGTTGTAAAGATTGCCACCCGTCACACCACCCTTTGTATCATTATCCCAATCCAGCGAATAAACCAGAAACCGACCGTCGCCAGCAACAGACAGGACATTGGCCCCTGCATTGTTGGTAAAGATGTCCGACGACAAAACCATCGACGTATCACTGCCGGAGGCTGTCAGTGTTGTGCCTGCACCCAGAATGATTTGGCTACCCGCCTGGACCCCCTGATTGAGAATTTGGATGCTGCCCGCCGAAACACTATTATTGCCTGCAAAGGTCACGTCACCGGCATCGCCATTGGTGTTGCCGGTGCCATCAGCCAGATCAACCAGAACCGCACCCGTGCCTGCATCAATCGATACACCATCTGAGACGGTAATCTCTGCCACACCGGTAGAGCGGTCGCCCTCAACATCGGTGTTGGCCTGAAGCGTCAGGTCGCCATTACCGGTTCCGATGTCAGCATCGACGAAAATGGACCGGCCTGCCCTGAAAGTGACATTGCCGCCGTTGCTATTTGCATTCTGGAGCGCGCTGTTCAGCATCATATCAAGTGATGTGGTCAAAAGCAGATCGTTCACGCTGTCATAGGTAAAATCATCACTATTTGGCAGCACCAGGCTGGAATCGGTGAGCTGTATGGTGACATTGCCGCCGGACAACGCATTGGACAGAATATCGCCGCGCAGGGTGCTGTTTCCGCCTGATGCAACCACCGCACTTGCAGCGTCAATCGCTGCGGCCTGCAGGAACACATTGGCATTGGAGATCGCATTGGCATCGCCACTGGCGTGCCCGAAGAAGCCGTCAGTGAAGGTTGTTCCGTCGACAAAACTTGCTTCGCCCGTCAGGGTGACCGAAATATCACCCTCCCGCAGACCGACCGATTGGGAAGAAGACCCGTTGTCGCTAGACCCATGGCCAAGCTGGGCATAGGCACGAGAGTAAGACCCGCCTACGACGCTCAAATTATTCGCTGCACCGATCGTGATACCACCGGAATAATTACCATCGGAGTTGCCCCCCCCATGCCCAAGCTGTGCATAAGTACCGAAACTCGAGCCGCCTGTAAAAGTCAGATCATTCGCATTGTTGATCAGAATATCGCCGGATAAATTTCCATCGACAATGATGCCGCCATGGCCAATCCGCGCATAGGCAGAACTGCCAGTGCCACCGGTGAAAGTCAGATCGTGCGCTTCTTCGATGATTATGTCACCGGAGTGGTTACCATCTACTTTGACTCGGCCATGCCCCATCTGCGCATAGGTATTGGTGCCAGTTCCGGCCGAGAAATTCAGATCGTTCGCATTACCAATCGTGATATCACCGGAAAGATCACTAGACGCAGTTGTCGCTGTGTGGCCAAGTTGCGCAAAAGCAGACGTGCCAGACCCGCCCGTAAAGGTTAAATTCTGTGCATTTGTTATTGTTATGTTGCCGGAATGAGCGCCACTTGAGAGACCTCCACCATGCCCAAGCTGTGCATAAGTAGTCGAAACAGATCCGCTGACAAAGGTTAGATCGTTCGCGTCGATGATCATGATATCACCGGAGTGATTGCCATCTGCGAATACGCCACCATGTCCAAGCTGCGCAGCGGCTTGATTTCCATCCGCGCCAGTGAAGATCAAATC
>CAZOCA010000358.1:0-2445 GCA_964578105.1 uncultured Pararhizobium sp. | reverse complement strand
CATTCACAGTCTCGATAATGATCGAACCAGAATGATTGCCCCCAGCATTATATCCCCCATGACCCAATTGGGCAGATGCGCGGGAGCCAGACCCAGCATTGAAGATCAAATCGTTTGCAGTGATGATTCTAATATCGCCGGAATGATCCCCACCAATGCTCGATCCCCCATGACCAAGCTGCGCTGCGGCATAATCACCAGACCCGCCTGTGAAGTTCAGATCATGGCCCGCAGATACCGTGATAGGCGCAGATATTGCAGCATACTGAGTATTGTTAAAGTTCTGATCAGCCCCGCCATGTCCAAGCAGTGCGTAGTTAAACGAATTTGAGCTGCCACCCGTTGCCACAATATCGTTGACAACATGGGCTGATAACGCACCAGTGACGGCATAAATGTCTCCCCGGTTGGTCACATGGAACCCGAGCTGTGCATAGCGGCCACTCCCGCCCGAGCCCGCCAGGATCGACAAATCATAGCCATAAACCCGCGTTGTGCCGGAGCGCGAGCCAACCGCGATACCGCTGGTCTGGCTGCCATTGCCGATAAATACTGTGCCATCATTGTTACCGTAAAACGACGGGGCGTCATTCACGTCCACATCGTCAAAGGTGGCAGAGGAGAAGGCTGTATTACCATCCCAGCCAGCAATCAGATTGATATCGCCTCCGGTGGCGTTTTCGTTCTGGAGAGTGCCCAAAAGTAATACGTTGGATGCGGATATCAGCGAAAGGTCATTGCCGCTGTCATAGGAGAATTCGTCACCATTTGGCAGCACAAGATTGGAGTCCGTCACCTGTATGGTGACATTGCCGCCAGAAAGGGCATTTTCCAGAATATCGCGGCCCAGAGTGCTGTCGCCGCCTGATGCCACAGTGGCTGTTGCACCATCAACCGCCGCTGCCTCAAGCAACACATCGGCATTTAGGATTGCATTTTCTGTGCTGCTGCTTGCGTGCCCGAAGAACCCGTAGTTGCGGTTCGTTCCGGGGGACGCACCATTCACAAAGCTGGCTTCTCCCATCAGCATCACTGTGATATTGCCCTGCAGCGTACCGGAGGCTTGCGCCGTGGATCCGAAATTGGCGGACCCATGGCCCAGCTGTGCATAGTTAGCCTGGCCCGATCCACCCTTAAGGATCAGATCCTCGGCCGTGCTGATGGTGATGTCACCGGACTGATTGCCATTGGCAGCATATCCACCATGACCAAGCTGAGCGAAGCTAGTGGAGCTGAATTGGCCAGACCCACCCTCAAAGCTCAGATTGCGCGCGCTGTCGATCGTGATGTCACCGGACTGATTGCCAGAAGTGCTAAATCCCGAATGGCCAAGCTGCGCATAGGTAGAACTGCCGCTCCCGCCCTTAAAGCTAAGATCGTTCACGGTACCGATTGTGATATTACCAGAATTATTGCCAGAAGAGCGACCCCCGTGGCCAAGCTGCGCATAGTTTAATTGCGAATCCCCACCCATAAAGCGCAAATCATTAGCAGTGACGATTGTGATGTCACCCGAGCGATCACCCCTCGCAATCGTGCCCCCATGGCCAAGCTGTGCGTAGCTAAAGGTACCAAGCGAGCCTCCGCCCGCAAAGATCAGGTCATTCGCAGTTCCAATCGTGATATCACCAGAAAAATCACCATTGGCAACATATCCACCATGACCAAGCTGCGCGTACGCGCTCTGACGGGTTCCGCCTGTGAACATCAGATCATTGCCCGCAAAAATTGCGATATCCGCTGATATTGTGGCATCCACGTTGGTGTTGGAGCTTTGACCACCACCACCATGGCCCAGTTGGGCGTAGCTGTTACTACTGCTCGAACGACCTGTCGCCACGATGTTATTGAGGACATTTGCCGACAATGCACCGGTCACGACATAGGTTTCGCCGGCGCCCAATACCTGGAACCCGAGCTGCGCGTATCGGCCAGTGTCGCCCGAGCCAGCCAGGATTGACAAATCATAGCCATAGACCCGGGTGGCGCCGGAGCGCGAGCCGACCGAGACACCGCTGGTCTGCGTGCCATCGCCGATAAACACCGAGCCATCATCATTGCCGTAAAGCGAGGCCGCGTCGTTCACATTCACATTGTCAAAAGGGATGGCGTTGAACGTATAACCACCGAACACGGTGCCAGTCGTTGCAGGAAGACCGGTAGCACCATCCCAACCAGCAACAAGATTGATGTCGCCGCCCGTATCATTGGCGTTCTGCACTGAAGCGGTTGCAATGATGTGGCGGTGCGCAAGCAGGGTCAGATCATTGATACTGTCATAGAGGACATCTGAAATGATGAAGATATCACCGGCATCAACACCCGCCGCATCCGTTGCGATAACCACATCGGCACTCGCAAGCGCTGAAATAATGCTGGCCGCGGTAGAAGCGTCAATGGTGAAATTAGTCGGGTCAAGCAGCAGCGTGCCATCGTCGCCATTAT
>CAZOCA010000357.1:0-4556 GCA_964578105.1 uncultured Pararhizobium sp. | reverse complement strand
TAGAAGGAACCGAGCAACACACAGACAAGCCCCTGCCCGCGTACGAAACCGGCCAGAGCTGTGTTAATCTCCGTCGCCAGGCTGCGAATGATCTCTGCATTGTCACGGGGCAGCCACAAATTCACTTTGGCCACCATGCGATCCCAATCATACAGCAGATAAAATGCGACGACAGGCGTTACGACAAACAGGCTTGCAATATCCAGAATTGCCTGCCCACCACTCCATACCGAGCGCAGCAAGCTGGTGAGCCAACCAGCGCCTTCGGCCAGCAGTTCTGAGAATGATTGTTGTACGGATGTTCTGTCCTCGCCAACAAAGCGTTCCAGCCAACCTGCGTTGAATTCCGACAGTCTCACCTGTAGCTGCGATACAAGCGCGGGCAGACGTTCGATAAAACTTGCTGTTTGCGCGCCGAGCAAAGGAATAATTATGACCAATGAAAGCACAAACAGGATGAGAAACAGCGCAAGTATGACGACTGTTGCCATCATCCGGCTGAAGCGGCGGCGTTCAAACCAATCGGCCAGCGGGTCAAGACAATAGGCAAGGCCCATACCCGCGACGAAGGGTAACAGGATGCCACGAAACAGATACAGGAATACGATGAGAACCGCCAAAGCGGTGAGCCAGAAATAGACGTGAGTTCGAAGTTTCAAAGCGACATATCCTGAATTCGTGGTTTTCGACAGTTATCATCCTAGACTGACATGAGTCATAGCATATGTGGCTGGGTCTCAAAATCGGGAAACAGCACGCCAAATTCGATGGCTTGCATCAAGGTTTATGTTCAATCCCTGCCATATGACGAAACCAGTCGAGCAGATAGGCCAAAGTTGACAAAAGGGTCAGCACCGCCACCAAAAACACGGATATATTCTTGAAGATGCCCAACTGAAGATCAAACGCCATGGCCGCCATGAACAGGCAAACCAGAACGATTTGGGCAAGAGTATTGGCTTTACTCACCATTAGCGGCTTCATTGGAATCGGTTGATGCAAAACCCAGGACAGGATCACTGCTCCTAAAATCAACAAATCACGACTGATAACAAGAATCACCAGCCAAAGCGGCAGCAGGCCCTGAATGCCGAGGGTGAGAAACACAGCAACCAGCATGACCTTATCTGCCAAAGGATCCAGATGCGCTCCCAGTTCGGAGGTCTGGTTGAACCGCTTGGCAATAAATCCATCAACGCCATCGGAGACACCTGCAAGCAGGAATAACCAGAAAGCCAATGAAAATTGCTGAGTGCTGATGAGCCACACGACCAAAGGTGCCGCGAAAAGCCGGAATACCGAAATCATGTTTGGGATTGTCATGATGCTATCTGATCTGGCCCGTATTCTAAATCAATATCAGGATTATGAATCGCGCCACCTATCTACTGCAACTGCAACACAATTGTAACTGGCAATAATTCAAAACCCAACCATCGTTTGCGCTCATTATGCCATATGAGCTTACCTATAAAGGCGCTTCATGCCAGTTCGCCTGTACTTCAGCCAAGATTGAGAATGGGTGACGCGCTGCCGCTAAAGTTCGGCAATGCTCAAGGTCCGGCCTTTCTCAACAACCCAGATCAAAGGACTGTGCAAAGTCCTCATAGAGATAGATACCGTTTCTTGGGGCTTCAATCCTGACCATCTCATTTTTCCAGTGACCAGAGGAAAGTCTTGGTCACTATAACAGTTTTGGGCTTGAATTCGTGGGTTTCAGCGGGCAAACCGGCTACATATATCTGATAAGCTCAACAATCGCCGGGATACGCATAATGGGTGACTCCGAAAATTCCAAATCCAATGGCCTGTCCTATCGTGATGCAGGTGTCGACATCGACGCGGGCAATGCTCTGATCGACGACATAAAGCCAATGGTCAAAGCAACCAGTCGGCCGGGTGCGGATTCAGAGCTGGGTGGCTTTGGTGGCCTCTTCGATCTGAAGGCCGCTGGATTTCAGGATCCAATTCTGGTGGCGGCAAATGATGGGGTTGGCACCAAACTGGCGCTGGCCGTTGAATCCGGTCGGCACGAGACAATCGGAATTGATCTGGTTGCGATGTGCGTGAATGATCTGATTGTTCAGGGTGCCGAGCCCCTGTTCTTTCTGGACTATTACGCCTGCGGCAAACTTGACCGGACAGTGGCTGCACATGTCGTTTCCGGCATCGCGGAAGGCTGCAAAATGGCCGGCGCAGCACTAATTGGCGGCGAAACAGCCGAAATGCCCGGGCTTTACCGCGAAGGCGATTATGATCTGGCAGGTTTCTGCGTTGGTGCTGTCGAACGGGGTCAAACCTTGCCACGCCAAGACGTGGAAGCAGGCGATGTGCTGATTGGCCTGCCCTCTTCCGGGATACACTCCAATGGGTATTCTCTCGTACGCAAAGTTCTTTCGTTAAGCGGGGCTGCCCTGACAGAACCAGCTGCCTTTGCCCCCGACCAGTCTCTGGGCGAAATTCTGATGGAACCGACCCGGATCTATGTGAAACCCGTTTTGGCGGCCTTGCGCAAAACCAATGGGTTGAAAGCTCTGGCCCATATCACTGGCGGTGGATTCACAGAAAATATTCCGCGCGTACTGCCTGACGATCTGTCCGTAAACATTGATCTTGGCCAAATTCCACACGCGCCAGTCTTCAAATGGCTTTCGCAAACCGGTGGCATCGCGGAACAGGAAATGCTGCGCACTTTCAACTGTGGGATCGGTATGGTGATCATTGTTTCACCTGATGACAAAAACGCTGTAATGGCCGCACTGCAGGCAGAGGGAGAGGCACCTGTGGAAATGGGATTGCTTCAGGAGCGCAAGCCCGAAGACGCACAGGTGCTCTACCACAATCACCTCTCCGGCTACGGGTCATGAAACAGGTTGCCATCCTGATTTCTGGGCGCGGCAGCAATATGGAGGCCCTGTGCCGCGCATCACGCGCGCCGGATGCCGCCTATAATGTCTGCAGTGTCATAGCCAACCGCCCCGAAGCAGAAGGCCTGAACTGGGCAAGCACGAATGGGTTTGAAAGCATTGCCGTCGATCACAAACAGTTTCCCAACAAGGCATCGTTTGAAGCAAAGCTACATGCCGAATTGATTGCGTGCGGGGCTGAATATGTATGTCTTGCAGGGTTTATGAGACTTTTATCTGCAGAGTTCGTGCAGTCCTGGCGCGGACGGCTTTTGAATATCCATCCTTCTCTGCTGCCCAGCTTTGCAGGGCTGACGCCTCAACAAAAGGCATTGGATGCCGGGGTTCGATTGTCCGGTTGCACCGTACATTTTGTCAGTGAAATCATGGATGCGGGCCCGATCATCGCCCAGACTGCGGTTCCTGTGCTGCCAGATGACACGGAAGACACGCTCAGCAGCCGCATTTTGAGGGCTGAACATCAGACATACTGGCCAGCATTGTCTGCGGTCTGTAAGGGTCAGGTTACCTGGGATGATGGGGACCGCGCGATTGTCTCAGAACATCTGGGTGCCCAGCTTCATGGTTGCCTGGATTTGTGAGCTGCCGGATGATCGCAGTAAGGCTTCATATGTATCTTCCACCAATCAGCATAAAGCGTTGCACGTCTTGGGCGGTAGCGCTCATCCAGTACGTCCATATTCTGGATTCTATCCGTCCGAAAATGGCGAAAGTCGACGCGTAATTCGCACCACGCCACCACCACACGTGCGGTTCGAAAATAGCCAATTGAAATCGGCCAGATGATGC
The DNA here is from genome assembly GCA_964578105.1 of uncultured Pararhizobium sp. GTDB lineage: Bacteria > Pseudomonadota > Alphaproteobacteria > Rhizobiales. The sequence goes on along the minus strand of CAZOCA010000357.1, from coordinate 840 downwards.
GTTCACTGGCCGCACCGCTTTCATCGCTATAACTGAGTCTCAACTTACGCTGTTCACGCATGGCAAAGCGAATTTGGGCTACATCAACCTTGTCCGCACTCTTCAGACCGAAATCCGCAGCATAAAGTGGTGCGTCGATAAAAGTCGATTTCAGATTTTCCGGAATCACCGCAGCGATTTTTGCAATGGCGTCACGGGCGCCCAGCTTTAATTCATCATCGCCGCGCTCCTGCACCATACGCATGCCCAGCATAATGGCTTCCAGCTCCGCAGCAGTGAACATAAGCGGGGGGACATCATATCCGTCCTCCAACACATATCCCACACCCGCTTCGCCGCGGATGGGCACACGATTCCCCATCAGATCAGCAATGTCGCGATAGATGGTTCGCAGGGAAACTTCCAACTCCTCTGCAATCGCGCTGGCCGGATAAGGCCTGCGCGCACGGCGGAGTATCTGGATGATTTGCAACAGTCGGTCAGCTCGTCTCATAAAAGCGCTATAACACAGTATCCTGACAGCATGTTGTCAGCAGCATGTCAGTAAGATGTTTTGATCAAACGATCTGAAAATCGATCCTTAGGAGGACACAATGGCCAAGTTACCAGAAAATCCCAGCATTTTATCCCATGTTTCCATCGGCGTTGCTGACTACGACAAGGCCGTCACATTTTATGATGCTGTTTTAGGGGCGATGGGTATTCGCAAGGTTATGGATTTCGAAAGTGCCGTGGCCTATGGCCGAGAATTTCCGGAATTCTGGGTTCATTTACCGGAAAACGAAGCACCGGCTGGAGTCGGCAATGGAACCCATTTTGCCTTTGGCGCGAGATCCAAAG
>CAZOCA010000356.1:0-4568 GCA_964578105.1 uncultured Pararhizobium sp. | reverse complement strand
TTGTGTTGTTTTGGTGACTCTCGATGTCAAATCCCTCTGGATTTCCCGGAAATTTGATATTTTCCCGGTGAGAGATTTGCCGTTAGGGCAGATCAGGTACTACAATCTTTGCAATCAACCTTTTTGGATGCTTGTGATGTTGAACCGTTCTTTATTTCTTGCAACGACCGCCCTGGCTGGCGGTTGTCTTTTGTCCGCTACTGCGCTGGCCGCTGACATTTATGTCACCGGTGAGCCTTCACTTCCCACTGTTTTGCCTGCCGTATCTGCCCTGAATGGCAAAATTTCTCTTGAGGGCGGCGCTCTTGATGAGGAAGGCTTTGCTTCCCTCAAAGGGTCAGTTTCGATGCCGATAGGGCAACGATTCGGACTGCAGTTGGATGGCTCAGTTGGTATTCTTGACGAAGATTTCATTGGTGGCGTTGGCGGTCACTTGTTCTGGCGCGACCCGTCTTATGCGCTGTTGGGGGTCTACGGTTCATACACCGCAGTTGAAGCAGCTGATGGCTCGATCGGGCGTCTTGGCATTGAAGGCGAGTATTACTGGAATCAATTCACCCTCAAGGGAGTGATTGGCGCGGAATTCGTCGATATCGATCCGCCGGTGAACTATGATGAAACAAACCTGTTTGCCTTCTCTGATTTGTCCTATTACGCGACGGATAATCTGGAGCTGTCTGTTGGTCATCGTTACACAGGCGAAAAACACGCTTTGGCGCTGGGTGTGGAATATCAGCTCAATCAGCAAATCTTTGCCAGCGGCGTGTCACTGTTTGCTGAAGGGCGGATTGGTGAGGACGACTATCAGGGTGCCTGGGCCGGTGTGCGGATGTATCTCGGCGATGATAAAACTCTGATCCGCCGTCATCGTGAAGATGATCCAACCGATTGGGAAGAAGATAATCTGTTCGGCGTTATCAACGGCGCAGGCAGCTGTGTTCCTGACTCGGATGAACTTGAATCTGAGGGCTTTAACACCTGTACTGGTGAATCAGTCCGGCGGGAGTGAAAGCACGGCGGGCTAGGGGCAGGGGCATGGGCGATTTTGGAAGCAGTCTGACTCCGGCGCCCGTGGAGTCAGCAGATCCCGCATTTGGTGGAAAAATCGCCTGAGGCCATACTCTCAGGTCACTGAAGCGGTTTTGTCGGTGTATTGGCGGGTAAGTTGGGTTGGTAGTCGGTCCTAAATGGACTGGCATCCCACTGAATTCTGTCGTTAAAATAGTTCAGACGACCAAGGAAATCCATGCTTCATACTTACCAGATGCTGCTCGTGGAATTTCCGTGACTTCCACGACCTCAATTTGCACCGTGGGATGCAGGCGGCCACGCAGGAATGACTGCAGTCCTCCGATATTTATATCCACATGGGAATTCTGATCTCGAACAAATCGGATTTCGATATTCGTTGTTGTCTTCTGTATCGCCTGAATTTGTCTTGATGGCAGAAATCCGGAATATTCATGCTTGCTCACCGAGGGCCATGATCGACTGCCATCACTGTAAGTAAAGACATGTCGTTCCCGTCCCAAGACTTTCATGATCGAGGGCAAGGTGCGGCCACATGGACATGGGGCCTGTGTAATTTCTACCTGATCCTGATTTTCGTAGCGGATCAGCGGCATGGCATAATTGTAGAAGGGTGTCAGGACCAGCCGCCCGCGCCCTTCGGCCACCAAAGAATGTCCGCTGAAATCAAGGACCTCCATGAGGCTTGCTTCGTAGAACTGGTGATGGCGGTTTTCAGTCGGGCATTGTCCTGCAATTGCACCAAGTTCTGACGCTCCATAACGATCCACGAGCTTGAGACCGTGTGTGCCGGAAAGATAGGACTTCGCCTCTTCGTTAAACACTTCACCCTGACCAATGATTGTATGAATGGACAAAATTTCTTTGCGCTGTGTGGCCAATTCGTAGATTGCAACAGCAATAGATGGGTAGGTGATAAGAATATCAGGTTTCACGGTCAGCAACCATTTCAATTGATTTGCAATTGGCTCGGTTACTGACAATTGGCAGGCCGGTGCCTCAGGATTGGCAACGTTCCATTGCCGACCGATTTGTCCCTTTGGATATGGATATCTGCCTTGCCCCTCTACGATGAGTGCCATTTTTCCGGATAGATCAATCTCATGCCACTCAAATGTGCGCTGGGAGGCGGCGGCATTCATCAAACTGGCTGTCGTGGAGATACGGCACTGCAGCGGCGCGCCGGTGGACCCGGAGGTGTTGTTCTCGGCATAACCTCCCAAGTGTTCCGGTAGAGAGTTCGCAAACAGCGCATCACCTGCGTCTTGTGCATCCGCGCGTGTAAATGTGGGTATGTCGTTCCAGGCTTCCCAGCGTATTGAATCATCCTCAGCAAAAAGCGGGTTGAGACGGCGCGCATAGAAGGGAACCTCTTGCCTGGCATGACGCAATAAGGGGTCAAGCAGTTTGCGCTGATAGGTCTGCATTTTATCAGGCGCATAAAATTGCGTCCGATTAAGCACCTTGGCCATTTTTTTGGCTATTTCTAGCGATTGTGGGTTCAAGTCAACGGCCCCCTGCGTTCGTTTGAATTGTGCTCTACCCTCAAGAGTCAGCCTGTACTGTGTTCATGGCCTTTTCGGCATTGCCCATGATTAATTCGTTTCCGGACCTTACGCCATGTGTGTTTGACTTGCGTAATCCATTGCTCGAACTTTCCGGAAGCGCTATGCGGTATTGCTTGTACTGTTTCTGTAGGGGGGGGGCAACGTGGCCCTGCTGCGGCACAACGCCGGATTCTCGTGTAATCTGTGTCATTTAAGCGACTATCTAGATGTAATCCCATTGGATGTCCCGGGAATATAAATTTTCCCAAAGAGGGATTTGCCGAAAGGGCAGATCACGTAGTATAAGTTTTGCAATTAATCATGTTTGGATGTTGGTGATGCTGAATCGCTCTTTATTTCTTGCAACCACCGCTTTGGCTGGTGGTTGTCTTTTGTCCGGCGCAACGCAGGCAGCCGATCTTTATATTGAAGGCCAGCCAACGCTGCCAACCGTTTTGCCAGCTGTGTCTGGTCTGAATGGCAAGATTTCCCTTGAGGGCGGCGCGCTGGATGAAGAGGGCTTTGCAGCCCTGAAAGGGTCGGTATCTCTGCCGCTAGGGCAGCGTTTCGGTCTCCAGATAGATGGATCAGTTGGTATTCTTGATGAGGAATTCATCGGCGGGGTTGGTGGTCACCTGTTCTGGCGTGATCCGTCTTACGCGTTATTGGGTATTTATGGCTCCTATACTGCCGTTGAGGCCGTGGATGGCGATATTGCACGCCTTGGTGTTGAAGGGGAATATTACTGGAATCAGTTCACCCTCAAAGGTGTGATTGGTGCAGAATTCATCGATATTGATGCGCCAGTGGTTTATGACGAAACCAATCTGTTTGCCTTCTCGGACCTGTCCTACTACGCGATGGACAATCTGGAGCTCTCCGTAGGCCATCGTTACACAGGTGATAAGCATGCCCTGGCACTGGGTGTCGAATATCAGCTCGATCAGCAGATTTTTGCCAGCGGCGTGTCGCTGTTTGCTGAAGGCCGGATTGGCGAAGACGATTATCAGGGGGCCTGGGCCGGAATGCGGATGTATCTTGGGGATGATAAATCTCTGATACGCCGTCATCGTGAAGATGATCCGACGGATTGGGAAGAGGATAATATGTTCGGTGTCATCAATGCTGCAGGCGGCGCGTGCATACCTAACGCGGGCGAATTGATCGGCGATGGGCCTATCTCAGATAACATTGGTTCATCTGAAGGTTTCAACACCTGCACCAAAGAGGTACTCAATCTATTATAAGCGATGGATAATCGTTCGAACAATTTTTCGTTGAGAATTGTCTCATTATTTTTGATTTGACTGAAGGCTTGCACATTACGCGTAAGCCTTTTTTCATGCGCAACTGTCTTGTGAATTAGTTATGAGGTGCTCTAAAGTTTTGAGGCTTGGAAACCGGCCAGAATCAATTTATCAACGACACCCAATTTTCAAACTTGCCGGATGCCGCCCTTAGAATTTCATCAGTTTCAACGATCTCAAGCTGAATGGAAGGGTGCAATCTGCCACGCAGAAACAATTCCAGACCTTTCCTGTCAATCGGCGTGTGATCTTTTGACTCCCGAACAAATCGAAGTTCAATATCAGTTTTTGTTTTCTGTATGACTTGTATCTGTCGTGCTGGCAAAAATGGAGCATACTCAGATTTTCTCAAATTGGGCCATGAGCGACTTCCATCCTCATATGTAAAAACATGCCTTTCTCGGCCAAGTATTTTTGTAACTGATGGCAATGTGCACCCACATGGGCAGGGCGCCTGTGTAATTTCTATCTGATCCTGATTTTCATAGCGGATCAGAGGCATAGCGTAATTGTAGAAGGGCGTCAGGATCAATCGTCCGCGCCCTTCTTTCACGAAAGTTTCGCTATCGAAATCAAGGACCTCCATCAATTTTGCTTCGCAAAACTGGTGATAGCGATTGGTGGATGGGCATTGTGCTGCAATCGCTCCGACCTCTGAGGCTCCGTAGCCATCAATCAGCTTGAG
>CAZOCA010000355.1:0-4568 GCA_964578105.1 uncultured Pararhizobium sp. | reverse complement strand
GCAAAGCAGTAGCCAAGCAGCCAGCCCAATGGCTGCGCAAGAACAACGATGATGCCCAGTTCTGTGAGCAGGACGCTGGAAACCTCTGAACGGGTAAACCCGAACACCCGCAAGCTGGCCAATTCGCGCGCGCGTTCGGAAAGCTGAATACGCGCTGAATTGTAAATCACGCCAAATGTGATGATCACCGCCAGTGCTACATAAACCATCACGCTGATGAGAATGTTTTCTTCAATGGTCGCTCGAAATCGATCGCGTGAAAGTCCAAGCAGCGCAATAGACGCAATACTCGGCGTCTCCTTGACGGCAGCATAAAGGGCGTCCAATTGATCGTGATCAGTGCGTATATGCGCGCCATTTACCCGCGGACCGGTCATCATGATCCGATCAAACGCCTGCTCGTCAATATAGGCTGTCAATCCAACCATGCCTTGCACAATGCCCACAACGGGCATGTGCACCAAACGGTTCTGCTGTTCGAGCAGCTCAAGTTCCAGAATGGTTCCGGGCCGCACCGACATTTGCTCAGCAACACGTTCCGACAGCAACAGCCCGCCCGAAGGAGGTGTGACAGGCAATTCGTCGACATCGAGAATGCGGGTCAACAAGGCCGTTTTGGATTGGGACGCCAGTTGCAGTGTTTTTTCTACATGCCCATTGCGCATCAGCACCGCGCTTGTCCGAAACCCTTCGGCTTGCAGAACACCCGGCAGTTGTTCCGCAGCCAAAACAGCTTGCGGCGACAAACTGCTGGAAAAGGTAAGAGTGGCGTCCTGCCGCTGTGTTTGAAAAAAGATCGTGTCGATCATGTGATCTATGGAATCGAAGGAAAACAGCGCCGTCACGAGCAAGCCCACCGACAAGGACGTGCCAAAGATCGTCAGGAAAGACCGCAATGGCCAACGGATAAGATGCCGCACGGCCATGGTGGTCAAAGGCGAGAAGAGCTTTAAGGAAGCCGCGCCGGTGTTCGCAAGGCGACGATAGCGCGTCGGTGCCGGCGGCCGCATGGCCACAGCCGGGGGCAGCGCAACCGTGGTCCAGATTGCGTTGGTTGCACCCAGGAGCGCTGACGCGATGGTGACAAGGGAAGCGATCACATAGAGATCAGCACCCTGTGAGAACACCAGAAACGGAAAGGAGAAGAATTCTCCGTAAAGGCGTGTCAACCCGCGCCCAAGCCATGTTCCAGCAATGGATCCTAGCAAAATACCAACACAGCAAATTGCCACCACCAGTTTGGCATAGTGCCAGCCAACGGCGATATTGCTGTAGCCAACCGCCTTCAACAGACCAATCTGCTCGCGTTCCAACGCAATCAACCGCGACAGGATCATATTGACCAGAAATGCGGAGATGAACAGAAACACGGGCGGTATCACAGTCGCCATGCCTCTCAACTGCGACAGCTCAGCGTCCAGAAAGGCATGCGATGTCTGGTCGTCACGTTCGATCGCACCGGTGCCCCCATAAGGTTCCAGAAGTGCATCCAGTTCCTCAACGATGCTTTTCAATTCTGCATCCTTGCGGGTTGTCACGATGGCGTTGTTAAACGCCCCATCCAGATCGTAAATCGCTGACAGAACTTTCTGCGACATGAAGAAAATACCGAAGCGCCGCTCATCGGGAACCATGTCACCGGGACCGATTGCATAGATGTATTCAGCTGACAGAACGATGCCGACAATCTCCAATTCCCGTTTCTGGCCGTTCATAATCGCCTTGAAACGGTCGCCGGGGGTAAACCCATGCGCTTTCGCAAAGGTTTCAACGACAGCCACTTCGCGCGGTCTTGACGGGTCCGGCAATCTGCCCTGACGCACATAAAGCCGGTTTACATTTGTCTCCCGATGATCTGGCAGGGAAACAACAATTCCACTGGCAGGCTCGCGCAGATCTTCCAGGTCCAAAATGGTCGGTTTGACCACCCGCAATTCAACCGCTGCAACGCCGTCGATCGCGGCTATACGGTTTTTCAAATGCAAGGGAGCGCGCGTGACGGTTGCAAACACAGATGCAAATTGCGAGCGTTCATAAAAAGCGGCCCGGGTTTCCTCAAGCGAACGGGTGGACCCCAAGGCAAGAATGAGCGTCATGACCCCACAGCCCATGACAAGCGAAACAGCGATGATCTGGGCCCAAAGACGCCACAGATCACGCAGTAGTTTGCGGTCCAATACGCTCAGCACATCACCACTCCACTTCGGAGGGCGCACTGCGAATATCATTCTCCACAACAGACGATATTTTGCCGTCCAGAAAGGAAAAAACACGATGTGCGATTTTCTGAATACCCGCATTGTGGGTAATAATCGCGGTAGAGGTGCCCAATTCTGTGTTGATCCGGTTGAGCGCCTCCAGAACAATGATTCCGGTCTGTGAATCAAGCGCACCCGTAGGTTCATCGCACAGCAGCACTTCGGGTCGTTTGGCAATGGCGCGGGCAATAGCCACGCGTTGCTGTTCGCCGCCGGACATCTGTGCCGGGAAATGATGCATCCTGTCTTCCAGATCAACCATGGCCAAGGCATCTTCTGCCTTCATCGGTGCTGGCGAAACCTCGGTAATCAAGGCGACATTTTCCCAGGCAGTCAGGCTCGGGATAAGATTGTAAAACTGAAAGACAAAGCCGACATGATCGCGCCTGTATCGCGTCAACTGGCTCTGGCTGAGCGAAGACAATTCCAGGTCCTTAAACCAGATTTTACCACTGGTCGGCTCGTCGAGCCCGCCGATAATATTCAATAATGTCGATTTGCCACTTCCTGATGGGCCAAGCAGCACCGCCATCTCGCCCTCATAAAGGTCCATATCAACGCCATTCAGCGCACGCACCTCCACATCGCCGGTACGATACACTTTGGTAAGGCCCTCGACGTGGAATACGGGTTTGGTGGTTTTCGGTGCATCCATCAACATACCGGAAACCTAACCATCCTGCGCGCAAGGGCATTGATTTTAGTCAATGCCCTTTTGTTAATTTGCGTTGATCGCGATCACGTCTGCCAGACGCCCGATTCAACACAAAGCTGCATGAACAGATCAACCGAAAAATGTAACGGATTGTTGGATCTGCCTCCGACGAAAATCGCTGCTCTGGATGCCTTGCGCAGGTCAACGCCAATCCAGGTTCTGGAGAGTTCTGAGCCGTTCATTTTCGTGTAAATCGATTCAAGGCACTCATTGATCGCTGTCAATGCGTGCATCCCTTCTCTTTGCCAGACTGACACACAGCATGAGCGAGCATGAATGACGAAAGCCACCTAGGGCATCGCACATCTGAATGCAGAACAGTCGCATTTTCACCCATGCCCGAACAGGCTCACTCTGGCTTCAAATGAGTTGGTGCTTCCGCCCAAAATGAACCTGCCCAAATATGTGATCACGACGAAAGGAGGTACGCTATGGCTGTGTTGCAACTGACTGGCATTGAGAAATCCTTTGACAGCAATCGCGTGCTTCAGGACATCAACCTTACCATCAATGATGGTGAGTTCGTCGTCATTGTCGGACCGTCAGGTTGCGGAAAATCTACTCTATTACGAGTTATCGCCGGACTGGAAGATCCAGATTCAGGTGAGGTCAAAATCGATGACGTTGTTATAAATTATATGCTTCCAGCAAAACGTGATTTTTCTATGGTCTTCCAGAGTTACGCCCTCTACCCGTTTCTGACCGTTGCGGGCAATTTGGCATTTGGCCTGCAACAGAAAGGCCATCCAAAAGAGGAAATTTTGCGTCGTGTAGACCAGGTCAGCAAGGTCTTGTCGCTTGATCCCTATCTTGAACGCAAGCCTTCAGAACTGTCGGGTGGCCAGCGACAACGTGTGGCCTTGGGGCGGGCTCTCGTCAGGCAACCGAAATTGTTTCTGTTTGATGAACCATTGTCAAATCTGGATGCTGCCCTTCGCATGAATACGCGCATCGAAATTTCCCGTATTCACCGTTCGTTGGGAACCACATTTATTTATGTCACTCACGATCAAACGGAAGCGATGACCCTGGCAGATACGATTGTGGTGATGCGAGATGGCAAGATCGAACAGGTTGGAGCGCCAATGGAACTGTACAACAAACCGGTCAACAGGTTTGTTGCCGGGTTTCTGGGCTCACCGGCAATGAACTTCATAGATGTCAGTTTTCTGGAATTTCCAGAGGCGGCTTGTGTAGGGCTTCGTCCGGAGCATTTGCGTATTGCCAAATCCGGTCGGTTGAAAGGCACGGTACTTCACTATGAACGACTGGGAAGTGACACACATCTGATTGTGGATTTGGGGCGCGAGCAACAACTCATAGCACGCCTTAACGGCCAGCATGAGTTTGACCTGAATGAACCCATCGAATTGGATTTTGACGACGCGAACGCCCATCTGTTTGATGATCATGCGCAACGCATGTCAGCCAGCAAAGGACGCCGTGCGCAAAGTGAACTACTTGCAAGCAAGGAATGCTGACCGGCTGTCAGACAGCCTTTGTCCGGCTCCCTGTCAGGGCCGCTAAAGGGGCATGATTTTCCGGCCGTCTGTTTTTCCGACCTGTCTGGGGCCTCCCATTGAGCCTCATCAATT
>CAZOCA010000354.1:1188-4604 GCA_964578105.1 uncultured Pararhizobium sp. | reverse complement strand
GGTGATGATGCCACCCAGATCACTCAGGCCATCGCCCTGAGCGAACCCTGTTCCAAAGACACCTGCCCCTCCAGAATAGGGCGGACCATCCGAGAGTTGGAAAGCATCGAACGCTGTCACCGTAAGCGCACGCGGCGTGATGTCGGCCGTGGTTGTAGCGCTGGTATTGAAGCTGTAGTTCCCAGCATCCGCGCCGCCCACCGTGATGTCCGACACCGTCACCGTCTTGCTGTCACCGGCGTTCTTGTCCGAGAATAATCCGCTGCCAAAGCCGAAGGTCAGCGCATCATCGGCAACGCGATCATCGTTGAAAACGATGGAAGCATCGCGAGTGCCGTCATAGATCTTGTTTTCCGCCAAAGCCGCAATCGTCAGCGCCCGCCGGGTGATGTCGGCCGTGGTCGTGGCAGTCGCATTGAAACTGTAGTTCCCGGCATCCGCGCCGCCCACCGTGATGCCCGACACGGTCACCACTTTGCCAACACCGGCATTCTTGTCGGCAAACAAGCCCTGTGCACCGGACAGGATCAGCACATCACCGGCAATCCGGTCATCACTGAGCGTGAACACCGCGTCGCGGGTGCCGTCATAAATCTTGTTCTCCGCCAGCGCTGCAATCGTCAGCGCGCGTTGTGTGATGGATAAAGTGCCGCCTTCAAATTCCAGACCGTATCCCTGGTCGGACACCAGCGTTCCGGCGCTAACAACAATCGTATAAGTGCCGGCATCACTGTCGAACATAGCACTCGTTGTAAGTGATGCGCTGCCATTGACGGCATCAGCCAGGGTGTCACCATTGACCAGACCCGAAAAGAGCGCCGTAAACGCCGGGTTGTCATCGCCATAGATACGAGAGACATCAGCAGCCGTAATCGTCAGTATGGGCTGGCGTGCGTAGATGAACTGGCTACCGGCCTGCGTGATACTGGCGGGCGGATTGGCACCATATGTACGCTTGTACAGATTGCCGCCAATCAGGCCGCCGCGCGTATCGGCGTCCCAGTCCAGCGAATAAACGAGGAACCGTCCAGCGACGTCAACAGACAGTGCGTCGGCCCCGGCATTGTTGGTGAAGATGTCAGACGACAGCACAAGCGCGTTGTCGGCGCCCGATGCGGTCAACTTCGTACCGGCCTGCAGGACAATCCCATTGGTCGCCTCAAGGCCATGATTGAGAACCTGAATTTGAGCGGCGGTCACATTGTTATTGCCCGCAAAGGTGATATCGCCCCCGGCGCCATTGGTATTACTGGTACCATCGAGCAATTCGACCAGAAGCGTGCCGCTGCCAGCATCGATGGTGACACCATCCAACACGGTAATCCCGGCCACGCCGGTATCGCGGTCGCCCTCGACGTCCGCATTGGCTTGCAGCGTGAGATTGCCATTGCCGGTTGTGATGTCGCCGCCCACAACAATCGAGCGACCCGCCATGACAGTGATCTCACCGCCAGCAGCATTGCTATTCAAGATCGCGCTGTTCAGGCTGACATCGTGGGATGCGGTCAGGAGCAGGCTGTTACCTCTGTCATACGACACCGTCTGACCGCCTGGCAGCACGAGACTGGAATTGGTCACCTGGATCGTGACATTACCGCCGGCAAGCGCATTGGCCAGAATATCGCTGCGCAGCACACCATTGCCACCTGCCGAGACAGTCGCTGCGGCATCATCAATCGCCGCCGCTTGCAGGAACACATTGGCATTGGAGATCGCATTGGTAGTGCCGCTTGCATGGCCAAAAAAGCCATAAGTAGACCGGCTGCCTGGCGACGTGCCATTCACAAAGCTGGCCTCACCCGTCAGCGTGACCGAGATATTGCCCTGGCGACCTCCTAAGCCTTGGAACCCGTTACCAAAGCCAGCATCACCATGGCCCAGCTGCGCATAGGCCTCATAACCACCGCCACCTGAAAAGATCAGATCCTTCGCAATGTCGATTGTGATAGCACCAGAATGATCGCCGTGGGCATCACCCCCGCCATGGCCAAGCTGCGCATAGGAATCAATCCCTTCGCCACCCGAAAACAACAGATCGTTCGCTGCGCTGATCGTGATAGCGCCGGAATGATTGCCGTCAGCCGAATAGCCCCCGTGGCCAAGCTGTGTATAAGCATCAAAATCGCTCCCACCCGAAAACATCAAATTATTCGCTGCGCTGATCAGGATATCGCCGGAATGATTGCCGTCAGCCGAATCGCCCCCGTGGCCAAGCTGAGCGTAGGCCTGGGCACCACTGCCGGATAAAAAGCTCAGATTATTCGCCGTGCCGATTGCAATAGCGCCGGAATGATTGCCATTAGCATTCGGACCACCATTGCCAAGTTGGGCATAGGCCCTAAAACCACTACCAGATAAAAAGTTTAGATTGTTTACTGTACTGATCAGGATATCACCGGAATGATTGCCAGCTGCAACATGTCCCCCATGACCAAGTTGCGCATAGGCATCATCATCGCTGCCACTCAAAAAGCTCAGATCATTACCGACTGAAATTGTGATGTTCGCATTGATCGCCGCTTCCACCGTTTCCGTTGCATCAAACGACTGATCCGTACCGCCGTGGCCAAGCTGTGCATAATGGTCTTGACCCACCGATCCCCCAATCGCAATAATGTCGTTGAGAACATTCGCCGAGAGAGCGCCGGTGACGGCATAGGTGACGCCTTCATCAGAGACTTGGAAACCCAGCTGCGCATAGCGGCCATCGCCGCCCATGCCGGCAGTAATCAGCAGATCATGGCTGTAAACCCGTGTCGCGCCCGAGCGTGAGCCGACCGCGATACCGCTTGTTTGATTGCCATCACCGATGATGACGGAGCCAGCATTGTTGCCATAGAGCGAGGCAGCTGCGTTCACATCAACTGCATCGAAATTTGCAGCGTCAAAGGCCGTTGTGCCGTTCCATCCTGCGACAAGGTTAATGTTGCCGCTAGTGGCATTGGAGTTTTGAAAGGAGCTCATAAAAGTCAGATTGTGCGATGCCATCAACAACAGATTATTGCCGCTGCTGTAAGACAAATTTTGACCGCCCGGCAGCACGAGGCTGGAATTGGTCACCTGCAGGATGACATTGCCGCCGGACAAAGCATTGGCGATAATATCGCCGCGCAATACGCCATCGCCGCCTGTGGCCACCGTATCAATAGAATTATCAATAGCCGCCGCTTGCAGGAACACATTGGCATCAGAGATTGCATTGGCCGTTCTGCTTGCATGGCCAAGAAAACCAGGGCTAAAGGTGTCAACGCCGTTCACAAAGCTGGCCTCACCCGTCAGCGTGATCGAAATATCGCCTTGGCGCGTACCTGTGGATTGCAGGCCGCTACGAAGGGCAGCCGACCCATGGCCGAGGTGAGCATAAGCGATATTGCCACTGCCACCCGAAAACATCAGATTGTTCGCAGTGCCGATCA
>CAZOCA010000354.1:0-1088 GCA_964578105.1 uncultured Pararhizobium sp. | reverse complement strand
ATTGCCACTGCCACCCGAAAACATCAGATTGTTCGCAGTGCCGATCATGATATCACCATCATGATCACCATCGGCAGCATTCCCGCCATGACCAAGCTGTACATAGCCGCTCATCCCGGCAAGAAAGTGTAAATTGTTGGCCGTGCCGATCGTGATAGAGCCGGAATGGCTGCCGGCGGCATAATGCCCACCATGGCCAAGCCGCGCAGAGGCACTGCCGCCACTCCCGCCCGAAAAGTTCAGATCGTTCGCCTTGGTAATCGTGATATCGCCAGCATGATTGCCATACGCTCTGTATCCACCATGACCAAGCTGCGCATAGGCGTTAAGATCACGCCCACCCGTAAAGCGCAGATCATTGCCAACTGAGATGATGATGTTCGCATTGATCGCCGCTTCCACCGTTTCATCAAACGACTGATCCGTACCGCCGTGGCCAAGCTGTGCATAATTGTCTAGACCCACCGTTCCCCCAATCGCAATAATGTCGTTGAGAACATTCGCCGAGAGCGCGCCAGTGACGGCATAGGTGACGCCTTCATCAGAGACCTGGAAACCCAGCTGCGCATAGCGGCCATCGCCGCCCATGCCGGCGGTAATCATCAGATCATGGCTGTAAACCCGTGTCGCGCCCGAGCGCGAGCCAACCGCGATACCGGCAGTCTGGGTGCCGTCGCCGATAAACACAGACCCATCATCATTGCCGTAAAGCGAGGCCGCGTCATTCACATTCACATTGTCAAAAGGGATGGCGTTGAACGTATAACCACTGAACACGGTGCCAGTCGTTGTAGGAAGACCGGTGGTGCCATCCCAGCCAGCCACCAGATTGATGTCGCCGCCCGTATCATTTGAGTTTTGCACCGATGCAGTTGCAATAATGTGGCGGTGCGCGAGCAGGGTCAGATCGTTAGGGCTGTTATAGATGACCGCCGATGTGATGAAGATATCACCGGCATCAACACCCGCCGCATCCGTTGAGATAACCACATTGGCACTTGCAAGCGCGGCAATGATGCTGGTCGCAGTAGCTGCGTCAATGGTGAAATTAGTCGGGTCAAGCAGCAGCGTGCCATCGTCGCCATTAT
>CAZOCA010000353.1:0-4612 GCA_964578105.1 uncultured Pararhizobium sp. | reverse complement strand
TGGCGCGAAACCCGATGGGGAACCGGGACCACGCCCCCATTACGGCGAACCCTATTATGGTTGTTTCGTGCGGGACCTTGATGGCCACAAAATTGAGGCGACGTTTTGGGATATTGAGTTGATGCAAAAGCTGGCAGAACAAGCCTGAATGCACAGTTTTCCCGTTAACAAAAAGAGGCGCAACCATCATCGGCTGCGCCCCTTTCTTATAAGTCCGAGTTCTGAATTCAGCCGACGATCTCGTCATCGTTGAAGAAGTATTTAATTTCTTCTGCAGCTGTTTCCGGCGCATCTGAGCCATGTACAGAGTTTTCACCAATTGAAAGTGCAAATTCCTTGCGGATTGTGCCTTCAGCAGCATCAGCTGGATTGGTTGCGCCCATAACTTCGCGGTTCTTGGCAATGGCATTTTCACCTTCCAGAACCTGTACAACAACAGGCTCGGAAATCATGAATTCAACCAGTTCGCCGAAGAATGGACGATCTTTATGGACAGCATAAAAGCCTTCGGCCTGTGCCTGGCTCATGTGAATGCGTTTGGAAGCGATGACGCGCAGACCGGCATCTTCGAATTTGGCAACGACTTTGCCAGTCAGGTTGCGCTTTGTTGCATCAGGTTTGATGATTGAGAATGTGCGTTCAATAGCCATGTAAAAACTCTGTTTGTCTGTGTTGATTGGAGGTCGATTGCGCAAGAAGCGCAGAGTTGCGCTCTCTTAGCTTTGCCAGAGGCCTGCTGCAAGCCCTTTCGCAGAAATGCGCGCTTTAGCCATGCGTTTGGAGGTCTTATTGGTCCAAACGGGCATACCAGTCCAAAATACGTGGTTTTTGTGGCAACAACTCATAGTCACTGCACTCCGCTGGCCATTTCAGGGAGCCATAGACAATGAAATCTGCATAATTTGGTACATCACCGCCAATGAAATTCTGCTGCCGCAACATCATATCAAGAGCCAGAAGCTTGCCTTGAAAGTCTGCCCGGTGGGCGTCCCGGTCGGCGTGCATGTCTTCAAGAGTTGTCTTCAGGCTGTTTTCGCGAGACGCACGAAAATAGGCTTTGTCCTTGTCCTCAAGAATATCGTGAATATCCTTTGCCACCATGCGAATTATGCCCGGGTGCAGCGCGGAATAGGTCCAGGCCTCTACAAACCGGCTCAGGGCAACAGCGCTTTCGCACCCGAACAATGCAGGCCGGTCCGGATAGGTTTCATCCAGATATTCGGCGATTCCGAATGAATCGGTCACGGTGGTATCGCCGTCACACAGCATGGGCACTGTCTTTTGCCCATTGCCTTCGATCTGTGCAATTCCGGTGAATGGAACCGCTATGGTTTCATAAGACAGCCCCTTATGTTCCAGCGCTTTTTTTATGCGCCAGCAATAAGGGCTGAACCTGCGGTCTTTGTCTTTGCCGCACAAATCATAGAGTTTAATGCTCACCAATTGTCTCCCACGCGTTCAATTGTGTGTTGATGCCAGTCTCTTAGTGCCGGATCAACTATCCCTTTGGCTCAGGACCATTGAAGGCTTCGACATGTTGCACCTCTGACACGCAGAGGGGATAAATGCACAAACAATGGCTGTTTCGCTCTCTAACGGCATTCAGACCCTTGATTTTCCGTTGGTTGCACTGCACAAGCTCGCCACTATGTTGACCATTAACTCCCTCACCTATCGTATGGCTGGCCGTCTTCTTTTGGAGAATGCGTCCCTGTCTGTTCCTTCCGGCACAAAGATCGGTCTTGTCGGCAAGAACGGTACCGGCAAAACCACCTTGTTCAAGCTGATCACCCGTGACCTTGCGCCGGAAAGCGGCACCATCAGTCTGGTGCGTAATGCGCGCGTTGGACAGGTGGCACAGGAAGCACCAGGCGGGCCGGACAGCCTGCTTGAGTTTGTGCTGCGCGCGGACAAGGAACGCACAGCTTTGCTGGAAGAAGCAGAGACAGCGATAGATCCGGATCGCATTTCCGAGATTTACACCCGTCTTGGCGATATTGATGCCTATTCCGCAGAATCCCGTGCTGGGACCATTCTGTCCGGTCTTGGTTTTGATGCCGAAGCACAACAAAGGCCCTGCTCGGACTTTTCCGGCGGCTGGCGGATGCGTGTTGCACTTGCTGCCGTGCTGTTTTCAGAGCCCGATCTGCTGCTGCTTGATGAGCCAACCAACTATCTCGATCTGGAAGGCACTTTGTGGCTTCAGGCCTATCTGAAGAAATACCCACATACGATCATCATTATCAGCCATGATCGGGAATTGCTGAATGAATCGGTCGAGATGATTGCCCATCTGGAGCACCGCAACATTACCGCTTATCGCGGTGGCTATGACGTTTTTGAAAAGACGCGCCGCGAGAAACAGGTGCTGCTTGAAAAAGGCAAGGTCAAGCATGATGCCGCTCGCAAGCACATGGAAGCCTTTGTGGAGCGCTTCCGCTACAAGGCGTCAAAGGCAAAACAGGCCCAGTCTCGGATAAAAGCACTTGAGAAAATGGGGACTGCGACCACGCTGATCGATGAGACAAGCCTGCCGATCCGGTTTCCACCACCGGAAAAGGTGCTTGCACCTCCAATCATGCATTTTGAATCCGTATCAGTTGGCTACACACCCGGATCACCAGTTTTGAAGAACATCAATCTGCGGATTGATGAAGATGATCGCATTGGCCTGTTGGGGCAAAACGGCAATGGCAAATCCACTTTTGCCAAATTGTTGGCCGAACGCCTTGGCGCTGAGACGGGCAAAATCACCAAGCCTTCCAAGCTGAAGGTCGCCTATTTCGCGCAACACCAACTGGATGAGTTGAAGCCGGAGCAAACTGCGTTTGAGCATGTGCGTCCCTTAATGCCACAGGCTCATGAGTCAAAGGTCCGCGCCCGTGTGGCACAGATGGGCCTTGGCGCGGACAAAATGGACACCACGGTTGCGAAGCTTTCGGGCGGAGAAAAAGCAAGGCTTATGCTGGGGCTTGCGACATTCCATGGGCCTCATTTGCTGATTTTGGATGAGCCAACCAACCATCTGGATATCGACAGCCGCCAGGCGCTTGTGCATGCGCTGAACGAGTATCCTGGTGCTGTGGTCATCGTCAGCCATGACAGATCGCTGCTGGATGCCAGCGTTGATCGGCTATGGCTTGTCGGTGATGGTACAATCGCGCCCTTTGAAGGCAATATGGATGAATATCGCCGCCTGATTTTAAGCGGAAAACGTGCAAATGCGCCCAGCGAGCATTTGAAAGAGGAAGTCGTTGTCGCACCGCCGGTGAGAGAAGTTTCCGCGCAGGAACGGCGCCGGGAAGCGGCGCAAAAGCGCGAGGCGCTTGCGCCAATGCGTAAGAAAATCAAAGAGTTGGATGCGCAAATTGCAAAATTGATTCAGGAGATTGCGCGCGCGGAAAAAGCGCTGGCAGACCCTGAGCTTTACACCACAGACCCGGAGCGGGTCACTGCGCTTTCGAAATTTCGGGCCGATGCGGAAAAACTGCTGGCAAGCACCGAAGAAGAATGGCTGTCCCTTTCATCGGAGTTTGAAGAAGCGATGGGCGAAGACGCCTAAACCTTACTCTGTCGCTTCTTCCATATTTGGAATTGGTATTGCTTCGACAACACCAACCATCGGCCCCATCGCACGACCTGGATCATTCCGCTGCAGGTCGCGCACATAAATCCTTGATATGGAGCCATCCAGAAACAGTGCATTGTCTATGTTCAATTGGTCCCGGAACAGGCGCCCGAAGTCATAGAAATTGACCCGCTCCTCGCTGAGCGCAAACGTAACGGTTTTGCCGTCATCGGACACGCCGACGCCGTTTCTGATTTTTCGCGATGTCCCATCCTTGATAAAGCGTGGATGTAACTTGCCATCTATGACCAGCATTGGTCCGGATTGAGTGGCGAAGTCCGGCTGAATTGCCGATGACACATAGGTTTCGGTGGCAGCAACACCGGCTCTGTTGCCCTCAAGATAGAAGATACCGTTCGGAAGGAGATGGAAATTCCCCGGCCCTTTGTTCCGGTTGATTTTATAGCGCTCAACGCCATCCTCGATGAAGAGGCCAACCGCGTCTCTGTTTGTATGATACATGCCGGCATTCATGGCAAAGATGAGATCTTGCCCGTTTGTTTCCAAAGAGGTGGCAAGCGCATCGAAGTGCCGGTATACGGCGCCCTCTGGATCGCTGTGAAACAGCTTTATGGTGTGACGCTCTACATCAAATGTGCAGATCGTATAAAGCGTCACTTCAAAGCGGATCGCCTCGCAGTCTGGCTTTGGCTCTGGTGGAATGTTTTGGTCTTGGCTCAACGCGGATGTGGCGCTTAGCAGTGCGAAGAAAACGCAAGCAATTATGTTGAAATCCCGCGCACTGGTCATCATCACCTTCTATTTTGGACTCTTGTTCGAATAATTCCGATACAAATCACCGGAATTCTGCATGCTAACTGCGATAATTCTGTTTTCTTCGATCGAACCTGAGAACGAATTAGCTAATAATGTCAGAGATATAAAGGAAGACTGCTCAACCGATGCATTTGGGTTCGCACTATGCGGTATGACACAACTAATAAAAATTGACATTCCATTTTGCCCTCACATTATTCTCCAGAG
>CAZOCA010000352.1:0-4614 GCA_964578105.1 uncultured Pararhizobium sp. | reverse complement strand
TTCAAAGGCCATGCAGGGCATTTACCGGTCCATATTCAGCACGTTTCGTTCTCAACGTGCTGAATATGGACCGGTAAATGCCCTGCATGGCCTTTGAATCATCGATCGCCACAAGGTCAA
The DNA here is from genome assembly GCA_964578105.1 of uncultured Pararhizobium sp. Lineage (GTDB taxonomy): Bacteria > Pseudomonadota > Alphaproteobacteria > Rhizobiales. Next base: position 4,494 of record CAZOCA010000352.1, on the reverse strand, counting down.
TCTCCTCAAGGGGCAACCCGTAAGCGGTATGAAGTGGCATAGTTTCCCATACTTTCTAACGTGAAAGGGAAGATAAGCCGATATTTTACAGATGAATCGTTTAAGCACTCGTAAAGATAGCAAGCATGTTCCGGCACATCATATTTTTTGGGTTTGGCGCGAGGGAATCAGTTTGCCGAGCTTTGGTAATGATTCTTGGTCAATGTCTTAAAACTGACAAAAACTTTTCCCCGACATCCACAGATTTGCCTGCAAGAAAACCGGGAATCGGATTCACTTCTTACTCCTCGAAATTCAAGCGTTTTTTTTATCTTTTTTACATTTGCGGCGGTTCCAAAACGGGCTGACGGAAATTGTTGTTGTTCCCCAAGCAGATGGATGCACTCTCTCTGACCGTTCCATAGAGTAATGCTTCACACAATATATCGACGATGCAATTTCTTCAGACACTAGCAGTTGACGAGAGCCCCCTCATCGGTGCAATTTTTGTCACGTCATCGACGCTTGATGTTTTGTCTGTTTGCGTCGGTTCCAGGTTCTGTTGCGTTCAGTGTTTTCAGCCTTGTTGGTTACGTGTTTTCACAGGTTCAAGGTTGTCTGGCTGTCATTTTCGATCATTAGTCTGGCGCATCGGTATGTTAGTCCGATCCGCCTGCGCGTAACGGGAATGGGGCATCTCTCACTTGTGGGAGAAAATTCCTGTGGATTCAATGACGTGATCGAAGAACATACGACGGAAAACTTGGCTTGAATTTAAAACGACAATCTTGTGTTGATTTCGAAAGAATGGCATTGTGAACACAAGATGTAGTGGTTAAAGGATTTGTTAATACAATATCCGGAAACTCATCTCTGTCATTTAAAGCGAGTCGGACTGTCCCGATGGGATGGTTCTCAGCAGGAGTAGCCGCAAGGTGATGATCTGCTGGTGTGAGAGTTCGACCCTTGTTGAAAGTGGTTGATGGAGTGGTGTCGGAGTAACGGGGCAGCCAGTTGATGGCTGCGTCAGAGAAGCAAGTGTGGCGACACACGAGAAGTCACGGAATGCCATTGGCATTCTCATTATATATTAGGTGCCGCTGGCATTAGACATGAAAAGAAATTTGAGGGCACAATGAAAATAGAACGTCGTTACACGAAAGAAGGCCAGTCTCCCTACGCCGAGATCGCGTTTCGCAAGGCAACCAGCGAGATTCGCAATCCAGATGGATCAATCGTCTTTCGTCTCGAAAATATCGACGTTCCCGCTCAGTTCAGCCAGGTCGCCAGCGATATTCTGGCGCAGAAATATTTCCGCAAAGCCGGTGTGCCATCCCGGCTGAAGAAGGTGGAAGAAAATTCCGTTCCTTCTTTCTTGTGGCGGTCCGAGGCTGATGAAACCGCTTTGGCTCATCTATCTGCAGACGAACAATTTGGTTCGGAGATGGATGCAAAGCAGGTTTTTGATCGCCTGGCTGGTACTTGGGCCTATTGGGGCTGGAAAGGTGGCTATTTCGACACCGAGAAAGACGCGTCCGCATTTTATGATGAATTGCGATTCATGCTGGCAACCCAGAAAGTTGCCCCCAATTCTCCGCAATGGTTCAACACCGGTCTGCATTGGGCCTATGGCATAGATGGCCCGTCACAGGGACACCATTACGTCGACTATCAGACAGGCAAGTTGGTTAAATCCAAAACAGCTTATGAGCATCCTCAGCCCCATGCCTGTTTCATCCAGTCAGTCGAAGATGATCTGGTCAATGAAAATGGCATCATGGATTTGTGGGTCCGTGAAGCGCGCCTGTTTAAATACGGCTCTGGCACCGGCTCTAATTTTTCACTCCTGCGCGGTTCAGGAGAGAATCTTTCCGGCGGTGGCAGATCATCCGGTCTGATGTCCTTCCTGAAAATCGGTGACCGCGCAGCTGGCGCTATCAAGTCCGGTGGTACAACACGTCGTGCAGCCAAGATGGTTGTGGTCGATATCGATCACCCGGATATTGAGGACTACATCAATTGGAAGGTGAAGGAAGAGCAGAAAGTTGCTGCACTTGTCACCGGTTCCAAAGTGGTTTCCAAACATCTGAAAGCCATCATGAAGGCTTGCGTCAATTGCGAAGGCCCGGAAGGCGATTGCTTTGATGTGAACATGAACCCGGCATTGAAGCGCGAAGTGCGTGCTGCCAAAAAGGCTTTGGTTCCAGAGAATTACGTCCAACGCGTGATTCAGTTTGCAAGGCAGGGCTATACCGATCTGGAATTCCCGATCTACGATACAGACTGGGATTCAGAAGCCTATCTCACCGTATCCGGTCAGAACTCCAATAACTCAGTCAGAGTAACTGATGGCTTTCTCAACGCTGTTGAAGATGATGGTGATTGGGATTTGATTGGCCGTATTCGTGGCGATGTCACCAAAACGGTCAAGGCGCGCGATTTGTGGGAAAAGGTCGGCTACGCTGCCTGGGCTTCCGCTGATCCCGGCATTCAATATCACACCACCATCAATGATTGGCACACTTGCCCCGCCGCTGGTGACATCCGTGCTTCCAATCCGTGCTCTGAATATATGTTCCTGGACGATACAGCCTGTAATCTTGCTTCGCTGAACCTCATGCAGTTCCGCAGCGAAGACCGCAGCTTTGATGTGGAAAATTTCGAGCACGCCACACGCTTGTGGACTGTTGTTCTGGAAGTGTCTGTTCTGATGGCGCAGTTCCCGTCAAAACAGATCGCAAAACTGTCCTATGAATACCGCACCCTTGGTCTGGGTTACGCCAATATTGGTGGCTATCTCATGACCTCCGGCATCCCGTATGACAGTGATGAAGGCCGCGCCATCTGCGGTGCCATTACAGCCATCATGACTGGTGTCTGTTACGCAACATCGGCTGAAATGGCTCGAGAGCAGGGGCCTTTCCCCAGCTACGCGCCAAATGCTGACAGCATGCTGCGTGTCATTCGCAACCATCGCCTGGCTGCCCATGGCGAAGCTGCTGGTTATGAAGGCTCGAGCACATTGCCGGTTCCGCTGGATCATGCATCCTGCGAAGACAAGAACCTGATAAAACATGCCGAGATGGCGTGGGACAAGGCTCTGAAGCTTGGCGAGAAACACGGCTACCGCAATGCGCAGGTTTCGGTGATTGCCCCGACCGGTACCATTGGTCTGGTCATGGATTGTGACACAACCGGTATTGAGCCTGACTTTGCTCTGGTGAAGTTCAAGAAGCTGGCCGGTGGTGGTTATTTCAAAATCATCAACCGCGCTGTACCAGAAGCTCTGCGCCACATCGGCTACGGTGAAGCGGATATTGCTGAAATTGAAGCCTACGCAGTTGGTCATGGTTCCCTGGCACAGGCACCGGGCATCAATCACAGCACGCTGAAAGCCAAAGGCTTCACGGATGAAAAGATCAGCGCAATTGAAGCGGGTCTTGGATCAGCCTTCGACATCAAGTTCGTGTTCAATAAATGGTCGCTGGGCGAGGAATTCTGCACTGGGGTGTTGAACCTGTCCAACGAACAGTTGGATGACATGTCATTCGACCTGCTGGCAGCCATCGGGTTTAACAAGGCCGATATAGAAGCCGCCAATATCCACGTCTGTGGTGCCATGACCCTTGAAGGTGCGCCACATTTGAAGGACGAGCATCTGCCGATCTTCGATTGTGCCAATCCGTGCGGTAAAATCGGCAAGCGCTATCTCTCCGTGGAAAGCCACATCCGCATGATGGCTTCAGCACAGCCCTTTATTTCCGGTGCCATTTCCAAGACCATCAATATGCCAAATGGCGCAACGGTTGAGGACTGCAAGGAAAGCTACATGCTGTCTTGGCGCCTGGCACTCAAAGCCAATGCGCTGTACCGCGATGGCTCCAAATTGTCCCAGCCGCTGAATGCTCAGCTTCTGGAAGATGATGATGAGGATTTTGATGCGGTAGAAGAACTGGTGGCAGCCCCCTTGGCGGCCCGCGCCACACAAGCTGCTGAGAAAATCGTCGAAAAAATCATCGAGCGTGAGATTGAAGTGCGCTCGCGGGAAAAACTCCCACATCGCCGCAAGGGCTATACCCAGAAGGCAATTGTGGGTGGTCACAAGGTCTATCTGCGGACGGGCGAATATGAAGATGGCCGCTTGGGCGAAATGTTCATCGACATGCATAAGGAAGGTGCTGCCTTCCGCGCCATGATGAACAATTTTGCCATCGGTATTTCCCTTGGCCTGCAATATGGTGTGCCGCTGGAAGAATATGTCGAAGCCTTCACCTTCACCCGGTTTGAACCAGCCGGCATGGTGATCGGCAATGACGCCATCAAGAACGCTACATCTATTCTGGATTATATTTTCCGGGAATTGGCTGTGTCTTATCTTGGTCGCAACGATATGGCCCATGTTCAGCCCGAAGATATGACTTCGACGACAGTTGGCCGTGGCGTGGAAGGTGATAAGCAAGTCACCCAAGTGTCTCACGGTCTGGTGCGTGGTCAAACCGAGCGTTTTCACGTGGT
>CAZOCA010000351.1:0-4626 GCA_964578105.1 uncultured Pararhizobium sp. | reverse complement strand
GCAGGAAAGCTGATCTATGACGCGGCTGGGAGTGTCTGATGTGATTGCAGACCAAGCATGCCAGATATTGTACGATTTTATGGAGAAGTGCGAAATCCAGTACTCGCGGCTGATCTCTAACTTTCTAAAAATTTCATTTAAGTGACTGAATATATTAATACTATCTCATCACGGGGCCCAACGTCCCAATGGGAAATTTAGCACAATAACAACGCCCCAACTGTCCTAACCTTTAATTGGTTCCGGGAGGCGGGCTTGGAAAAAGCAGCAAAAACTTACATCTTTTTTTCGATTTTCTATCTTAAGAAAATCAGGCGGATGCTTTCGTTGCACGCCGCGCTGAATGCGTTATCTGCGACCTCTAAAATGTCAATTTACCTGACTGGTGTTCCTGCGACTGCGTCGCTTGGAATAGCCAGTTTTGACGCTGTTGGTGTGTCCAATGAAGGCAAACCCAATGCGTCAGATAATTGGCACGAGCGCAGTGTCGGCGCTCCCTTTTCACAGATCAAAATTAGATGCTCCGAGAAGCACAAAGCCGGTGATTTTGCGATCGCGTGCGGATGATCGCAATTGCCAATTCAAACAAGTTTTAGACAGGAGGACAGCATGAAAAATCATTTGAAAACTCTCTCTACGGCTCTCGCGCTCATCACGGGTGTTTCGTTTGCAGCGCCAGCAGTTGCACAGTCGGAATGCAACGATGTGGCATTGCTCTTCAACAATTTTCTGCCACCTAATCACACATTCTGGGCTGGTGGCTTCAAACCATGGGCTGACGATGTGGCCAGAGTAACCGATGGGCGGGTCGCGGTCACATTCACAACGGCTTCGCTTGCCCCACCACCCAAACAATGGGGCATGGTCACCGATGGCATTGCGGATGTGGCAATGCAGGTCAATCCGATGGAATCCAAGCGGTTGCATCTGCCCAATATTGGCGGATTACCCTTTGTCGGCAATCTGGCAACAGCTCGCGGTGTCGCTCTGTGGCGCACCCATGAGAAGTTCTTCGCTGAAGTCAACGAATTTAAAGGTGTCCATCTGGTTGGACATTTCTCCAACCCGGGTGCGGGCTTGATTGCTGGAGAAATGGTCGATGGGATCGACAGTATCAATGGCATGAAATTCTGGACGATCGGTGGTCCGCCTGCAGATATTGTGTCCGCCATTGGTGCGGTTCCTGTGCCGGCACCTGGTGAGGAGATGTTCAACATGTTCTCCAAAGGCGTTGTCGATGGCTTGGCCACAAATTGGGGCGCGATGAAAATCTGGAACGCCTACCGCTATACGAAATCCTATGTCGATATTCCTGGTGGTCTTTACGCAGTCGATTTCTCGGTCATCATGAATCAGGGCAAGTGGGACAGCATTTGTGCGTCAGACCAGGAAGCCATTACCGCGGTCTCAGGCGAGACAATTGCGCGCAATGTTGGCCTGTTTGTTGACGAGTTCGATATCGAAACGCAGAAGGAAGTTGCTGAGACTGATATCACGGTCGTCAAGCCGGATGCGGCCTTTATGAGCGCGCTTGAGGACAAGCTGCAATATGCACGTGACGCGTGGATGGCAAAGGCTGAAGCTCGTGGTGTGGATGGGGAAGCAGCGCTTGCCTACTATCTTGAACAGGTGGCCGAATTAACCGCTGAATTGAGCAACTAAATATGCCCGGCCCTTCAAACGGGCAGCCTGACGACACCACCGTGAGCCTTCGCGGTGTTGTCGTACCTGACTGGATGCTCAACGTTTTCAAGGTAACCACAGCAACGTCGATTTTTGCAATTGCAATTCTGACGTTTACCGACGTCGTCATGCGGTACTTCCTCAGTGCACCCTTGCGTGGTGTCTACGAGATGGATGGTCTGATTTTGGGTCTTATGACCATGTCAGCGCTGCCACTGGTGACGGAAAGCCGGGCGCACATCACTGTGGATGTGCTTGACCATTTTTATCATGGTCGGGTCAGATTTACGATGCAGTTTTTGTCTCTGGTGTTCCAGGCGGTGATGATTGGCTTCATCACATGGCGTCTCTACGCCATTGCTCTGCGCGAATGGAATGATGGATGGGTCACTATCGATCTGCAGATCAGCCGGGCGCCATTGTTGTTCATCCTGGCGGCCCTGGGCGCTGCATCAACCCTCATTGTCATTGTCATGATTGTCCAGATGTGGCGCGGGCGTTTGCCAGTGATCCCTCATGGCGGGCTGAATGATGGCTCAGAAGACATGCTTTAGTTTTTAATACTGGATGGAAATCAGCAAATGACCGTGCTTCTCATTGGGACCATTATTCTGTTCCTGATTGTCTTTCTCGGATTGCCTCTTGGCTTTTCGCTTTTGGTTGTCGGGGCAGGCGGCTTTGCAGTACTGCGCGGTTTGACACCAGCTTTTAGCATGGTTTCCCAGCAAATTCTGGAAGTGATCATGAACACCAATTTCGTGGTGCTTCCCATGTTCATTCTGATGGGTGCCTTTATCTATCGGGCAGCCATGGCTGATGATTTGTTTGAAGCTGCCAATGCCTGGCTTGGGCATTTTAAAGGCGGATTGGCCATGGCAAGCGTTGCAGCTTGCGGCGGCTTCTCAGCTGTTTCCGGCAGTTCACTTGCGACAGTGACAACCATGGCCAAGGTCGCCATTCCCTCGATGCGACGCCATAATTATGCCGACAGCTTGTCCGCTGGCACAATTGCAGCGGGAGGGACGCTGGGCATTCTACTGCCGCCAAGTGCAGCGATGATTATCTATGGTATTCTGACCGAGCAGGACATTGCAGCCCTGTTTGCCGCCGGCATTCTGCCCGGATTGCTGACTATCCTGCTTTACATCATCACAATTCAAATCCTGACGTCCGTGTGGCCAAAATTGGGACCACGTGCGGAGCGCTCCAACTGGCGTGACCGCTGGGTCAAGCTGGCACGGGTCTGGGGCATCCTGTTCCTGTTTACGTTGATCATGGCAGGCATTTCCTTTGGTGTTTTCACACCGAATGAAGCGGGCAGCATTGGCGCGATTGGTGCGTTGCTGTTTGCTATTGCGAGGCGCAGGATGACGATGCCGATTTTTGTCTCGTCACTGATCGATGCTGCCAAAACAACCGCCATGGTTTTCATGATCGGTATCGGGGCACTGGTGTTCAATAATTTCGTGACATTGTCGGGTCTGTCTGGCGCCGTTGCCAATTGGCTTCAGACCCTGCCGCTTTCGCCCATGGGCGTCATGATGGTGATCATTTTTTTCTACTTTTTGCTCGGCATGCTGGTTGATGGCATGGCCATGATCTTTTTGACCGTTCCGGTGATTTTCCCCATCGTTTTAGCACTTGGAATGGACCCGATCTGGTTCGGCATTGTGCTGGTTATGGTGGTTGAAATCAGTCTGATTACCCCGCCTATAGGAATGAATGTTTTCATATTGAAATCAATGCTTCCCGGCGTTTCGCTGCGTACGATTTTTACCGGTATTGCGCCGTTTTTGGTGGCTGACGTGTTGCGACTGGGGGTTGTTCTGGCCTTCCCTGGTTTCGTGCTCTACCTGCCGCGGCTTTTCTACGGCTATTACTGACCACCGGAGCGTTTAAAATGGCCAATAAAATCAAGAACATCCTGTTTATCATGGCGGATCAACTGCGGTGGGATTATCTAAGCTGTTACGGCCACCCACATTTGCAGACGCCGAATATTGATCGGCTGGCCAAGCGTGGTGTGCGCTTTGACAATGCGTATGTTCAATCGCCAGTTTGTGGTCCCTCACGTGCTTCGTTTTATACCGGGCGAACTGTTTTCAGCCATGGGTCTACCTGGAACCATGTGCCGTTGCCCGTTGGTGAGCTTACGATAGGTGACTATTTAAGTCAGGCGGGGCGGCGCACTGCTGTTGGCGGCAAATCACATCTGATACGCGACACAAAGGGCAGGGAACGTTTGGGAGCTGATGGTTCCAAAGACCTTGGCTGTGCAGTTGATGAGCCGGGATTTGATCCTTATGAACGGGATGATGGCATACATCCAACACCGCTTTTAAAGCGCAGTGGCACCAGCCTAAGCTACAATGACTGGCTTCGCGAGAAGGGGTATGACGGGGAAAATCCGTGGAATGATTATGCCAATTCCGCAGAAGGTCCTGATGGCGAAGTGCTTTCGGGTTGGGAGCTTCGCAACTCGAGCCTCCCTGCCAGGGTGAAAGAGGAGCATTCCGAGACGGCATTCATGACGGGGCGTGCGCGCGATTTCATCTCTGAAATGGGAGATGCCCCGTGGCTTTGTCACTTGAGCTACATCAAGCCTCATTGGCCTTATATGGCTCCGTCTCCCTACCATAATATGTATGGACCAGAGAGTTTTCTGCCATTGCAGCGGGATGAATGTGAGTTGCGGGACGCACACCCTGTTTTCGAAGCATTTACAAAAATGCAGGTCAGCCAGACTTTTTCACAAGATCGAACGCGTGAGACCGTGTTGCCTGGTTACATGGGACTGATCAAGCAGATTGATGATCATCTTGGCACTCTGTTCCACTGGCTGGAAAATGAAGGCAAACTTGATAACACGATGATCGTATTTACGTCCGACCATGGCGATTATTTGGGTGATCACTGTATGGGCGATAATGATCTGTTCCACGA
>CAZOCA010000350.1:0-4635 GCA_964578105.1 uncultured Pararhizobium sp. | reverse complement strand
ATGCTCGCTGGCGCTTAAGCTCTAGACCTTCAAACAGCCAAAGGATGCTTTGCAGAGATCGTGTTGAAAAAGCCGGCCATCCAAAAATAAGAGCAAAATCTTAGAATCGACATCATCCAGTTCATCCAATTATTAGATGATAGTTTGGAGTGCCGATGCCATGAAGACCGGCTAAAATGGCAATGTCATCGTCACGATCGAAGAAGATGGAAGATGACTCAGCGTCGTGATTCAATGGCTTACAGCTTCCCTTCAATTGGCAGGTGCGCAAAGAACCAGTCTTCCAGGCGACGACCCTTGCTGGTTTCTGGTTGTTTGCGACGCAACAGATTGTCAGACTGCCAAGTGATTTGGCCTTTCGGGTTGAGTTTGACCTCCCAAGCATTGGCTCCTGTATAGTCTGGTCCTAATTTTTCGCGTAGTTCTCGGTTGACGCTTGCGCTGGTCACCAACAGGCCCATTTCAGTGTTGATGCGCAAAGATCTGGGATCAAGGTTCGAACTGCCGATGAACACTTTTGTATCGTCGATTGCCATCACCTTGGCATGGAGTGCGAGAGATTTCTTGGCCACAGGTCGCAAGATGTAGCGCGCCCGATCGACAGCATCGCTTCGCACTTCATGCAGCCGAGCCCCGCTTGTAAGCAGCTGACGGATGTGATTGCGATAGGCGGCATGGGCGGTCACATGGTTGTTGGAACTCAGTGAATTTGTCAGAATCCGCACGCTGACTCCTCGTGCTACAGCGCGTGCAATTGCGTCTTCCAGAACCGGTGTTGGAATTAGATAAGCGCTGGCTATCAGCACATCCTTCTCGGCTCCATTGATCAGATGCATCAACTGCTCGGCTACCTGTACCGGGCGGCTTTCATTACTGGTCGGATTTGCAGTGGGGGGACGATCAGCATAAAGCGCGACTTGTCCTCTGTGTGCACCAGCAATAGCAGTTTCCCATGACAGCCGTCGCTCTGCTTCGGATTGTTCTACATGGAAATTTTGAGCGAGTTGGGCGGTCTTGCTCAAACCTTCCAGATTGATCACCTCAAATTTTATATGAGAGATCTGGTCTATCGGGAAAGCCCAGGGGTCATTCCAATAATCATCAAAGGTACGAGCGATTTCTTGCACAATGGGCCCGCCAACCAGCAGTTCCATATCACGGAAATTGGCTTTGCTGTGCAGGCCGAAATAATCATCTGCCTGGTTGCGCCCACCGACAATGGCAACTTGATCGTCTATGATCATAGCTTTGTTGTGCATGCGGTGGTCAAGCCGGTTGAACTCGCCCAGATTGAGAAATTCGCGGCTTATGGCGTTGTTGGTGCGGCGCTTATAGGGGTTATAGACCTTGTATTCTATGAGTGGGTGGCGTTGCAGGGCCAGCAAGGTCCTGTCGTCTCCTGCGAGAAAGGAATCATCGACCAGTAATTTCACCTTCACGCCGCGATTGGCAGCTTCAACGACGTGGGAGAGTACAGCGCTGCCAACAACATCGGGTTCCCAAAGGAAGGTTTGCAAATCGAGCGATGTGTTTGCGGAATCAATGGCGCGCAGCCGCCAGTCGAGTGCTTCGTCATTGCGATTCAATATAATTTGCCAATTGTTGTTATTGGCCTTTCCAAGGTCTTTCCATATGCCCCGAGAAACGGGTCCGGCAGTTTGTTCCAGTGCTAAAAACAAAGGATTAAGATTTGTGCATGCAGTTAGTGCCAGCAGCACTATCGCGAACAGAAAAAATATGGTTGTGCGAGGAAGGTGTTTTGCGGTTTGCGTCATAAATTATCAGTTCGTTCCCAATGTTTCCTCAATGGCAGCCGAAAGGTACACTCCTTCTTTTTGCTCATGTTAAATATAACCATGGCCTACTGTTGAACGCAATTTATGGAGTCTCATTGGTAGCTGTTTTAACCAGTATCCCCCAGATGGGTTTCTTAGCAGCGGGAGATTGGCAAGGGCCGCTCCTTTTTTCAAATCTCTTTCGGTTTGGCGCAGCATCAGGTCTATCTTCCACGGATTTGTCGCAATTTGAGTGAGATTTCGCGGAATGGCCACGAATTTGGGCATAACTGGGCGTCTGCGTGCGACACGCCCATGACCAAGTGATGGCGGATTGCCTTCGCGCCAATCTTGATCATGCCGCCATCTGAGCTAAGCTTCGCGCCGTGGAACTGGAGCTTCAATCGCCGGTCAAAATTGACCCTCAAATGCGTTGAAACTGATTCACCCGTTGCGCTGCCTCGAATAACTGACATCTCGACCAGCTAATCGATTGATTTGCCTCAACAAACCAAAATCCATCAGCCCCTTATGTCAAATCATCTGGGATATACGGGTCTATATGTATAAAATATTTGACTCTGTGTATTATAAATCATACATGAGGTCTGAGAAACTTGACAGCCATTAGCACATTGTCGCGTGAACGGAGAAACGCCCATGACCTATCAGGATCGCAACAATGTTGTGTCGATCATCGTCGGTCTGATCACGACCGCATACGTTATATTCCGGCTTGTGGAGATGAATGCTGCAGGCCAGTTTGACGGCGCTGATGCGGTGAATGTCTGGGCGAAAATGGTAATTTGGATAATTCCAATAGCGATTGGCGGCACCATCATCGGCACTATTCTGTTCAACATTGGGTACGCTATTGTTACCCGCACCGAGAAGCCAAGTTTTCTGGTTGATGAGCGCGACAAACTGTTTGACCGTCGCGGCATCGTGGCCGTGGTGCTTTTTTCAGGCGCAGGCTTCATGCTGGCAATTATCGCTCTGGCGTTTGGCTGGTCAGCATTGAAGGCTTTCAACATCATCTATTTCTCAATGGCGCTTGGCTCGATGTCTGCCGATCTTGTCAAATTTATCAGCTACCGGCGGGGCTATTGACCCATGGGAAAGCTGAAAATCACAAACAGGATCAGACGCCTGAGGTTTGATGCTGACGAAATGACGCAGAAGGATCTGGCCGAACGGGTTGGTGTGACCCGGCAAACAATCGTGGCCATTGAGAACGCCAAATATTCTCCAACCCTGGAACTTGCGATCCTGATTTCCCGGGTCTTCGATAAGCCGTTGGAAGCGGTATTTGATATTGAGGATGCCAGTTAAGGCTTGGTTTTCCTGTCATTGGGACGCTCAGTTTCTGAGCGTTTTGTCCCACAATTGCCCATCATTATCTCAAACAGGAGCATGTCATGATTTTTCACCCGACCCGTTTTTGGAACTTCATGGCGCGTGGATACGCCCGCAGCCCTGTGAAGGACAATGAGTCTTATCAGTACAAGCTCGACATGACCGCCAGCTATCTGAAACCACAGGATCGTTTGCTGGAATTCGGGAGCGGCACCGGGACCACTGCTCTCATTCATGCACCGCGTGTGTCCCACATTGATGCGATAGATTTTTCATCGGAAATGACTGCCATTGCGCGTGAAAAAGCCGAGGCACAAGCTGTCTCCAATGTTCGATTTGAAACATCCTCCTTCGAGGATTGGCCTCTTCCTGAAGGTTGTGAAGGCTATGATGCAGTATTGGGATTGTCGATTTTGCATCTTGTTGCTGATTTGGACGCGACGTTGGCCCGTGTGTACCAACAGCTGAAACCCGGCGGCCTTTTCTTCTCCTCCACTGTGTGTATTGCCGAAATGGGCGGTCTTATCCGGTACGTATTGCCGCCATTGGGAGCAATTGGCGTATTGCCAAAACTTCTGCCTTTGACATCTGACATGTTGACTGATGGTTTGCATGCCCACGGTTTTGAAGTTGAACATGTCTGGCGTCCCAGTGAAGGCGCGGCGGTGTTCATCGTCGCCCGAAGACCGGCATAGATCCCTTACGTTCCTGTTTTGCGCTGCGTTTCCAAATCTGACCATTGTCGTATTTGGAAACCGGCGGCGCTGGCATGGGCAAGTGTGGGGCCTGTTGGAGCGGGGTCTGTGAACCAGCCTATTCCGGCAGGCCAGCCCGGCGCATCGCATCTGCAAATCGCTGGCGATCTTCCGGCTGATAATACAATACGGTTCGTTGAATTTCTGATGCCTGTGCATTTGGAACAAGTGTCAAAAACTCGTTTAGAGCCGCATCTGCCATCTCTGGCTCATTGGCCATCGCAAATGATGCAGTTCGAAAGAGATGAGAGCTTGCATGCCCCGGTTTCAATTGAATGGCATGTTGCGCAGCATTGGCTGCCGCCGAATAATTACCAGCCTGAAACTCTGCAATAGAGAGGTAGAGGTGAAACTTATCGATGAAAGTGTCGCGGGGGCTAAGGGCAATGGCCTTGGTAATATGGGTGCGTGCGAGATCGGCATTTCCGGCATAGGCATTTGCAACGCCTAACAGCGCACGGGCATAGGCAAGGTTGGGGCTGAGATCGACGGCGTGGCCATAATTCATAATGGCCGCATCCCCTTCGCGGGAGACAATCGATACGTAACCACGTCCGATTGATGCCCATGGGTCATTCGTATCTGCCAGCAATGCTTTGTCGGCAGCCACGCGTGCGTTTTTTAGAGTTGGGTCGGCCGGTTCCCAATGCTGGATGGTGCGCCATGCCAGAATAGTTGCATAAAGGCCCAATGCCTGTGAGTAATCCGGATCGAGGGATATGGCTTGCTCAAGCAGATCGATCGCAGTT
>CAZOCA010000349.1:0-4637 GCA_964578105.1 uncultured Pararhizobium sp. | reverse complement strand
TAGCAAAGCTGCCGAGCAGAATGGCACCGAGCGCGATGAGGGATGATGGCGCTGCGGTAGAAAGGCCGGTTACGCCCTGTCCGACAGTACAACCAAGTGCCGTCACACCGCCAAAGCCCATGAGCAATCCGCCAGCGAGATAACGCAGGATCGATCCTTCGGTAACAAAACCCTGAAAGTGGAAACGGCCGAAGACAATCGAGCTTGCAAATGCGCCCAGAAGTACGCCGCCGATCAGGGCAATGGAAAAGCGAATGGTGTCACCAGTGAAGATCATCAGATATTGCACGCTTTCCGCAATTGGCGCGACAAAGCTGAGTGAGGTCAGTTGGGTCGGTTCAAAATCGTCCAAACCCACAACACCTGTAATGAACCACCCCAGAACCACCAGCAGGCCAATGGCAAAGCCTGGCAGCGCTGCACGTCCAAGGCCGCGCCCTCTGGTGCTCAGAATAACGGCAACTGCCAGCGCCATTATGAGGCCGAAAAATACACTGATGAGGCTTGCATTGTCAGTAAACAGGGAAGCTGGTGTGACTTCACTTGTGATGAGGTTTTCCAGTTCAATTCTTGGAAATGCCAAAATACCGCGCAAAGTCGCGTAGGCCGTAATGCCGGTGACCAGAAGCGTTACGATGGCACGGGTATTTCCAGAGGCTGCCAAAACCAGAAGACGGCTGACACAGCCACCGGTGAGCACCATACCAATGCCAAACAGCAGTCCACCGACGATCAAAGGCAACGGACGAATGGGGACGGACCAGTAAATGCTTTGCGATAAGTCAATGAGACCGGTGTAATGCATGGCCTGTGTCCCAATAAGCGCCGCGAGAACGGCAAAACCGATCAAGCCTGTGCGATATCTGGCTGGCGTGTCGTCCTGTGATGGTGTCGCCCATTCGGCAACCGCTGCACGCATGCAGTATTTGCTGATTTCAGCAATGATGCCAAACAGAATGCCAAGCCCAAAAGCGCCAAACACAACCAGTGTTGCCGTCTCATAGGTTTCACGCAAATTTTCCAGAAGCTCGAACATACAAGGCCCCAATTCCAAACAGGGCAGTGTGGTACACCCTGCAGTCGGTCGGGCAGAGGCAACAGTTTGCGAAAGGTCCGCTCAAAAGGAAATATTTGCCTGCCACAAAGGCAAACAGCGCAATTATGCAGGTTTAAGCCCTTAGGCAGCGACGAAACGATAGGCAGAGTCGTGTCGTTCCGCTCGACCAAAGCCTGGATACGGCAAGTGGTAACCGATCAATTCCATCTGCCGTGTCGCAAGGAAATCCAGCAGGCGCTTTCTTGTGATGATGCTGCGCTCGGTGTTGATATCCTGCCCGAACGGCCATTCGGGGTGCTCAAAGGTAATGAATGGATGGGCCAGCGCATCGCCCAGCACCATCAATTGTTCTGATCCTTCCCTGATTTCGAAGGAACAATGGCCTAGTGTGTGACCGGATGTGTCGTGTGCGTAGATGCCACTGAGCAACTCGCTTTCCGGCTTGAACAGAGTGATTTGGTCAGACAAGATCTCCAAACGGCGCTTGGAGCCTACGGCCAATCCCTGCTGATCCTCGCGCACTTTGTTGACGGTGTCCGGATCAATCCAGAATGCCCATTCCGGCTCCGATATGTAGTAGTTGGCATCCGGGAAAAGCAGATCGTCAAAATCATCGAGCAATCCCCAAAGGTGATCGGGGTGGGCATGGGTGAAAATGACATCTGTTATGTCTTCGGGAGCAAGGCCAATGGCATCCAATGCATCCGGCAATTTGCCTGTGGTCGGGAGAAACTGACTGCCGCCGCCAACATCGAACAAAATGGTGCGGTCACCGGTTTGATAGAGCGTCAGATTGCAGGGTGGTTCCAACTGGTCTGTGGGCAGATTGTGATTGGTCAGAAGCGCTGTCATGGCGTCATCGGCAACGTCTGGGTACATGAAACTGGTTGGGAAACTCATATGGCCATCGCTGAGAATGGTAACTTTGCCATTGCCCAGGGTTTTTTCGCTGGCGGCAAAGGCGGGACGGTTAAGACCCAATGCGGCGGCTGCACCAATCAGGCCGGCTCCGGCCAGTAATTCGCGGCGATCCAAGGTCATGAAATGCTCCCAACATATATGTTTTTATGAATATAACATGTTGGTTGTTACATCGCCAGCGCTTTGCGCGTTGCGGCCTTGAAGCTCAACCCGGTCTGGCAACGTGGTAACAGGCCGGGTAGGGACAGGATGGGTATTTTGAGCAGCCGCGCCAGATCCGCCGCATAAGGTGGCATATTGGTGCATTCGAGCACCAACGCTCCGATGTCTGTGTGTTTGTTCATGAGATCTGTCGCAGCGGTGACGACATCCTGTCTGGCAGCATCTTTGTCCATGGATTCATGATTGCCGAGAATCTGTGTGCAGAAGTGCCCCTTCGGATCTGGGGCTCCAATGGGCGTTCCCAAGGGACAGCCGGCTGCCTGCAGATGTGCGGCGGTCAAATTTTCAGACGAAATTGTCAAAATAGCTGGTCGCAAACCCTTTGGACGTAACTGCTCAGCAGCAATGGGAACGGCCAGAAGCGCGGAACTGACAAGTGGCACGGTGACGGCGGCTTCCAGTGTTTTCTGGTGGAGCACAAGAAAGCCGCAGCTGGTTGTAATAAGGCTTGCACCAGCCTGTTCCAGTTTCTTTGCGGCATTGGCAAAGCTATTGACCAAACCGGTTGCCTGATCCTCAACCACGCGCTTCGGTGTCGCATTGCGAATGGTTGCCACCAAAGCGGGCGGATCGAATGTTTCTGGATGGCCGATATCTCCCTTGAACCGGGGGAAGCGGCTTTCCAGCATAAGCAGGCCGATTTGTGCCCCTGTGTTCTGTGTCATGCTTGCATACCCAACGGCTGAGATTGATCGTCATGCTGACATGAAATGCAGCAGGATGCGATGGTGAATGGTTGATGCAAGCCGATTGTGCAGGAGCAATAAACCGCTGCTTCCGAGCGTGCCCAATGTCGGATTGACAGTCGGAGAAAAAACTGGTCGCATCGCCTCAGATTGCTTGTCGGGCGTACCGACATTGGTCGATCTCTTCGTCGATTGCCTGAATACCTATTCAGGAATCATGAATCAAAACAGGGGACAAAAGCTATGAGCTTAAAAAGAACTTTAACCCTCAGCGCGGCTGCAATCGCGCTGGTCGGTGCCTCCACAGCTGGGGCCTATGCAGAGAAGTGGGATATGCCAATGGCCTATGCCGCATCCAATTATCACTCGGAAAACGGTGCGGTATTTGCTGCTTGCGTAACCGAAGCGACCGGTGGTGATCTTGAGATTGTCACCCATCCTGGTGGTTCGCTCTACAAGGGCGGCGAAATCAAGCGTGCGGTACAGACCGGGCAGGCCCCGATTGGCGAGCGGCTGCTGTCAGCGCATGCCAATGAAGATCCGCTGTTCGGCGTTGATTCCATTCCGTTTCTGGCAACGTCATTTGATGATTCCGTTGCACTTTGGAAAGCAGCTTCCGGAGCTGTGAAAGAGGCGCTTGCAAAGCAGAACCTTGAATATGTTTACGCTGTGCCATGGCCGCCTCAGGGCCTTTACTTCAAGAAGGAAGTGGCTGGTGTCAGCGACATGTCCGGCATCAAATTCCGCGCCTATAATGCCGCGACAGCGCGTATTGCTGAACTGGCAGGCATGGTACCGGTCCAGATTGAAGCCGCGGAATTGTCTCAGGCATTGGCCACTGGTGTTGCCGAAGCGTTCATTTCTTCCGGTTCAACCGGCTATGATCGCAAAGTCTGGGAGCAACTGACCCACTTTTATGATGTGCAGGCCTGGCTTCCACGCAATACCGTGTTCGTCAACAAGGATGCATGGGATGCTCTGAGCGATGCCAACAAGGCAGCCGTTACCGAATGCGGCGCCCAAGCAGAAGCTGCTGGCCTGGCAAAAGCCAAAGAACTTACGCAGTTCTATCTGGATGGTCTGGCTGAAAACGGCATGGAAGTTGCCGCACCTGGTGACGCACTGAAAGCAGAATTGCAGGGCTTTGGTGAAACCATGACCCAGGAATGGCTGGATTCAGCAGGTGATGCCGGTAAAGCTGCCGTCGACGCTTACAAAGCAATGTAGCAATACAGGCTGATTGTGCAGAGGGCTCCCGGCGATGCCGGGGGCTCGATTTTCCAAGTGAATGTGGACCTGACAATGGCTGAACCGAAAAGTCCCATCCGGGAAACCGATGATGAGGCGCGCGCGTTGGGCAGGCGCTTGTTGGCAGAGGCCCGCTTTGCTGCGCTGGCGACGCTGGAGCCGGGCACTGGTTGTCCTCTGGCCAGTCGCATCGCGTTTGCTCTGGACGGTGAAGGGCGGCCAATTTCTCTGATGTCGACGCTGGCCTATCACACGAAAGCATTGATCGAGAATGCGACCTGTTCTGTGCTGGTGGGTGAGCCGGGCAAGGGCGATCCGCTTGCGCATCCGCGCATCACCTTGCAGGCGCAAGCCATACGCTTGGACAAGAGGTCCGAGGATCATGCGCAGACACGGGCGCATTATCTGAAACACCATCCCAAAGCGGCGCTTTATGTCGATTTTGCAGATTTTTTTCTGTTCCGGTTCGTGGTCGAAAATGCCTATCTCAATGGCGGTTTTGG
>CAZOCA010000348.1:0-4653 GCA_964578105.1 uncultured Pararhizobium sp. | reverse complement strand
CAGCTAACGTTGATGCTGATGTGCCTGCTGAGGCTACACAGGATGAAGCGACACCTGCAGTCGCTGAAAACCTGCCCGAAGACATGGCAAATGGTGCGGCTGAGCCGATCGAAGAGAGCCCGGCTGAACCGGAACCAGTTGCTGCATTGGAAGTGCCGACAGAACTGGTCGCGGAAAGCAACGCTGTACCAGCTGTCGAACTGGCACCAGAGCCGCCAACGCCTGAACCTGCTGCACCGAAGCGCAGCGGATGGTGGCGTCGCAAGTAACAAAAAAACCCCGGCGAATTTCGCCGGGGTTTTTGTATCTGCCTCAACAATAGTGGCTCAGGTTCAACTCACTGAAATGCTGTTTCTGCAAAGCTTCTGAGCTTGCGGCTATGAAGTCTTTCTGCCGGCATCTCACGCATTTTCTCAACAGCCCGAATGCCAATTTTCAAATGCTGGGCAACTTGCCGTTTATAAAAATCGCTGGCCATACCAGGAAGCTTCAACTCGCCATGCAACGGCTTGTCTGAGACGCAAAGCAGCGTTCCATAAGGCACACGAAACCGAAACCCGTTGGCTGCAATGGTTGCACTTTCCATGTCCAGCGCAATTGCGCGCGACTGAGAAAAGCGCTGCACCGGTTCCCTATGGTCCCTTAGTTCCCAATTACGATTGTCAATGGTCGCCACTGTGCCGGTACGCATGACGCTCTTCAGCTCATAGCCGGTCAGACCGGTGACTTCTGCCACAGCCTCCTCCAGTGCCACCTGCACCTCCGCAAGCGGTGGAATTGGAACCCAGGTCGGCAGGTCGGCATCCAGAACATGGTCTTCCCGAACATAGCCATGAGCCAAAACATAATCGCCTAGCCGCTGTGAGTTGCGCAATCCTGCACAGTGTCCCAGCATCAGCCACGCCGCAGGTCTAAGCACCGCTATATGATCAGTGATGGTTTTGGCGTTGGACGGACCGACACCGATATTGACCAAGGTAATTCCGCTATGTCCCTTGCGACACAAATGGTATGCGGGCATTTGCGGCAGCCGCGCCGGGGCAGTCCCTTCACACGGCGCATCATCGCCCAATTTGGTAATCACATTGCCGGGTTCTACAAAACAATCATATTCCCCCTCACCGCTTCTCATGATCTCATGGGCAAGGGCACAAAACTCGTCGATATAGAATTGGTAGTTTGTGAACAAAACAAAGTTCTGGAAATGAGTTGGACTGGTTGCCGTGTAATGCGCCAAACGATGCAGCGAATAATCCACCCGCTGCGCTGGAAAAGCCGCAAGCGGCATCGGCTCGCCGGGCAGCGTTTCATGCTCACCATTTGCAATAGCATCATCGGTAACGGCCAAATCCGGTACGTCGAAAACTTCACGCAGTTGAACATCGAGCCGCTGAGACAATCCGCCTTCCACATGCATGCCTTCAGGAAAAGCAAAATGCAGAGGAATCGGTGAATCACTTTCGCCGATTTCAATTCCAACACCATGGCTATCAATCAACTTACCGAATTGCTCATTCAGGTAACCGCGAAAAAGATCCGGCCTGCTCAGCGTGGTTTGATAGGTGCCGGGCCCGGCAACAAAACCATATGACGAGCGAGAGTCTGGCCGCGTATAACGAGTCGTGGTCAACCGTGCAAAAGGGTAACACGCCCTCACCCTTCCTTGTGGCACACCATTGTCCAGCAACTGCCGGAAATGGGTCTGGATGAAGCCGGAATTGCGCTCATAAATTTCCACCAAACGATCAACTGCCTCGTCAACATCCATGGTCACCATGGTGCTCATCGGCTCGGGCATCAGTAAAAGGTCGCTCCAGTCCATGTCCGGTTTATCAATCATGTATGCTCCAGATATTGAGGGCGCTCGGGTTCTAGCTTAGGGTGCGGACCCATTATGGGTCCGCACCCTAAGCACTATGCCGGATCGGAATTCGCTTCAACGGCTGCCAGGGCAGATATGTTGACGATACCGCGTGATGTTACCGAAGGTGTGACGATATGAGCCGACTTCGCGCATCCCAGAAGAATGGGACCCACATGAAGCGCATCCGTCATTGTCTTCAGCAGATTGAGTGCAATATTTGCAGCATCAAGTGTCGGGAAGACAAGCAGATTGGCATCCCCCTTCAATGGGCTTCCCGGCATTGCCTTTTCCCGCATTTCACCAGACAGGGCCGAATCGCCATGCATCTCGCCATCAACCTCGAAATCGACGTTCAACCCACGTAGAACACTCAGCGCATCCCGCATTTTCTTGGCAGTTGCTGTATCCCGTGATCCGAAATTGGAATGGGACAAAAGCGCGGCCTTGGGATCGATACCGAATTGGCGGATATGATGCGCGGCCATTATGGTCATCTGAGCAATTTCTTCGGGTGACGGATCTTCAGTCACATAGGTGTCGGTCAGAAAGTATCCGCCGCTGCCATTGATAAGAAGGCTGAGACTTGAATAGTCATGAGCACCCTTCTTCAACCCAATGATATTGCGAATATCGCGAACATGTTTGTCATAACGGCCTTCCAAGCCGCAAATCATTGCATCAACGTCACCGCGTTCAAGGGCAAGAGCGGCAATGACGGTATTATTGGTACGGACAATCGTGCGCGCTGCATCATTGTTGACACCCTTGCGGCCAACCTTGGAGAAAAACAGATCAACATAATCGCGATAGCGCGGATCATCTTCGGGGTTGATAATCTCGCAATCCTGGCCCGGGCGGAACCTCAAACCGAAGCGTTCGGCGCGGCTATCCATAACACTGGGACGTCCGATCAGGATGGGAATTGCAATAGCATCTTCCACAAGCACCTGTGCCGCACGAAGAATGCGCTCATCTTCGCCATCAGCAAAGATAATCCGGCTCAAATTCTTTTGAGCCTCAGCAAAAATCGGCTTCATCAACAAACCGGATTTGAAAACAAACTGGCTTAACCGATCCCGATACGCCCGCATGTCATCGATCGGCCGCGTTGCAACGCCGGAATCCATGGCTGCTTTCGCAACCGCTGGCGCAATGCGAATAATCAGGCGCTGATCAAATGGAGACGGAATCAGATATTGCGGGCCAAATGTGTGTGAGGTTCCGCCATAGGCCTGAGCCACAACCTCGGTTGGTTCTTCTCGTGCCAATGCGGCGATCGCGCGCACGGCGGCGTGTTTCATATCCTCATTTATGGTGGTCGCACCAACATCCAGCGCGCCCCTGAAAATATAGGGGAAACACAGGACATTATTGACCTGATTGGAATAGTCAGATCGACCGGTACAGATCATCGCATCGGGACGTGCTTCCAGAGCGTCTTCGGGCATGATTTCCGGATTGGGGTTGGCAAGAGCCATAATCAGCGGTTGGGCCGCCATACGCTTTACCATTGGCTGTTTCAGAACACCGCTTGCCGACAGCCCTAAAAAGACATCCGCCCCTTCAATCACATCGTGCAATGTACGAAGGTCAGTCTTCTGCGCAAAGATGCCTTTCCACTCATCCATCAGGACCTCACGGCCTTCATAGACAACGCCTTCAATATCAGTAACCCAGATGTTCTGTCGTTGAACACCAAGCGACACCAGCATATTGAGGCAAGCCAGAGCCGCTGCTCCTGCACCGGACGCAACCACCTTGATTTCGTCGAGTTTCTGCCCGCAAGCTCCATCCCATTCAACACAGCGGCGCCTACAATAATGGCCGTGCCATGCTGATCATCGTGGAATACCGGGATGTTCATTTTCTCGCGCAAGGCACGTTCAATCTGAAAACACTCAGGCGCCTTGATATCTTCAAGGTTTATACCGCCAAAGGTAGGCTCCAGCGCGCGCACCACATTGACAAATTGGTCAACCCCGGTTTCGTCAACTTCAATGTCAAACACATCAATTCCGGCGAATTTCTTGAAGAGAACGGCCTTGCCTTCCATGACTGGTTTGGATGCAAGCGGACCGATCGCTCCAAGGCCCAGAACAGCCGTTCCATTGGAAATGACACCCACAAGATTGCCTCTTGCGGTGTAGTTATAGGCCAGTGACGGATCCTTCTCGATGGCCAGACAAGGCGCTGCCACACCGGGCGAATAGGCCAGCGCCAAATCTCTTTGATTGCCGAGTGGTTTTGTCGCCCTTATTTCAAGCTTACCAGGCTTTGGAAATTCATGATAAAACAGAGCATTCTGATCAAAATCATCATTTGCAGATCGTGTATCCTTGGAGGTGTCCCCATCAGCCATTGTGTGTTCCCTATAAGGCTCGTGCAATCAGGCAGAAATTCGTGAAGTTGTTATGCACCGATTTTGGGGATCGACAAAACAAATAGGCGCTGAAGCTTTCAAATCCGATGGAAAACCATATTCACCGGCAGCACTGTCCGCTGACGCGAGCCTGCCTAGGAAGCTTTGGCCAATTGGCGAACTTCCGGCTCCAGGTCAATTGTGGAAATGCTGGCAGGCCGCAGATCCTTCGTCGGTGAAATTCGGGTTGCTTCGAACAAGGAAAACTTATCTTCGGAAGCTTCGCTTTGCCGGACGAGTTGAATATATCTCTCAGGTGGCAGCGGGGGCGAGAAGAAGTAGCCCTGAGCCGCTGAAATGCCGAGTTTGCGCAAGGAGTTCACCTGTTCCTGATTCTCGACCCCTTCAGCGATAATGCCCATATCCAGAC
>CAZOCA010000347.1:0-4669 GCA_964578105.1 uncultured Pararhizobium sp. | reverse complement strand
GCCAGCGGCGTGTTCATGTCAACAAAGGATCGGGCGACAAATGCCGTGGTCGCTGACGTCAACATTACGCGGAATATTTCGGTTCCCTTTCTGCAGCAATTTTCCAGTTTTTCTTTCCTTTCGCCCAATTCCGAGCGGGATACTGCGCGCGAGATGATTGAAGCGCTCTCAATTGTTTGCCAGTCTGAGACTGACGGTATCAACACATTGTCTGGCGGCAATCAGCAGAAGGTCATGTTGGCGCGCTGGCTCATCGATAAATGTCGCCTGCTATTGCTGGATGAACCTTTTCAGGGCGTCGACATCCGTTCCCGGCACGATATCGGCGAGAAGGTGCGGCAAACCGCAAAAGGACGTGCGACACTTGTCTTTGTGTCCGAACTCGACGAAGCACTGGAAATTGCTGACCGCATCATCGTCATGCATGAACACTCAATCATCGCCGAGTTTGTAAACCGCGATGTCGATCTCAATGAAATACTGACCGCTGTTACGGGAACAGCGCAAAAGCAGCCGGAGCATGAAGCAGCATGAGCACTGATGTGCAGGACAGCGGGATCACCGCTAAGTCAAAGGCATCTGCCAAAAAAGGGCAGTCGAGCGCGCTTGATCTGGCAATCCGTTATGGATTTCTGGCGTTGCTGGTCGGGCTGGCCATATTCTTTTCCATTTTCGCCAGCGGGTTTGCTGGGCCGCGCTCAGCCGTGTTCATTTTCCAGTCCGTTGCCATGACTGGCATACTGGCGCTTGGAGTAACCTGCACTTTGGTTGTGGGTGGCTTTGATCTGTCCATTGGCTCGGTTGCAACATCTGCAATGATGCTGGCGGCGTATGTGATGGTGGTGATGGAGCAACCCGCAGCCGTTGCGATTGTTGCATGCCTTTTCATGGGTGCCTTTATCGGGCTTGTGAACGGTATTCTGATTGTCCGGTTCAAAGTCCCGGATTTGTTGGCAACTCTGGGTATGATGTTCCTGCTGGTGGGGCTGCAGCGCATTCCCACTGCCGGACTATCAATCTCAACCGGAATGGTTTTGCCGGATGGAACGACCGCCAATGGCACGTTCGACCCGCTTTTTCTTGCCATGGGCCGGCACCGGTTTGATTTCTTTCTAGAAAAACTGCTTCCGATCCCAGTGGTCTTCCTCATCGTCATTGCCATCTTGATCTGGATATTTCTGGAAACAACGCGGCATGGCCGCCTGATGTATGCCATCGGCTCAAATGAGCGTGCAGCCGCCCTGACGGGCACAAATGTCAAACGCTACAAGATCACAGCCTATATGATTTCCGGTGTTCTGGCCTCAATCGCGGGCATGTTGCTTGCGGCTCGATTGGGGCGCGGTGATATCGCGTCGGGCACCAATCTGCTGCTGGATGCAGTTGCAGCGTCCCTGATCGGTTTTGCAGTACTGGGGGCGGCGAAACCCAATGCCTTTGGCACCGCGATGGGCGCGCTCTTTGTCGGCATCCTTTTGCAGGGGCTGACCATGATGAATGCGCCTTACTACACTCAGGATTTCATCAAGGGTGCGGTTCTTGTGATCGCACTTGTATTCACTTTTTCATTATCGGCCCGCAAAACGGCCGGTCATTGACGACCAACTCAACAGGGAGAGAAACCAAATGAAAATTCTAAGAAGATCTGTTTTAGGGCTGTTTGCCAGCGTGGCAGTCGGGGCCGCAACAATTGGCACCGGGTTTGCCCAGTCCATGCCAGCGCCGCTGGACAATCCAGGTGACGTCAAGATTGCGCTCGTTCGCTATCTGTCTACCGGTGATTTTTTCCAGGCCTATTTGTCTGGCGTTGAAAAGCAGGCCGAGGCAATTGGCTTGGACCTGCGCATCTTTGACAGCCGTCAAGACGCTGCCTTGCAGGCCGATATGGTAGACCAGGCCATCGCTCTTGGTGTAGACGGCATCATTATCCAGCATGGTCTGACTGAATCCATGCAGGAAGCGGCGCAGCGGGCCGTGGATGCGGGCATCAAAGTTGTTGCCTTTGACGTGAATGTTGAAAATGACGCGATCCCGCAGATCGAACAGTCTGATTATCTCCTGGGCAAACTGGCTCTCGAGCAGGCGATCAAGGATAATGGTACTGAGTGGAACGCTGGATACGTCTACGTTCCTGGTATTGCACCGCTCGACCGACGCCATGTTGCGTGGGAAGAGGTCAAAGCTGCCAATCCAGGTATTGTTGAAAAAGCCCAGATGGGTACGCTCGACAACCCGATTGCCAACTCAAATGCAAATCAGGCGCGCTCTGTCCTGCAGGCAAACCAGGATATCACTGTGTTCTTTGCCCCTTATGATGAATTTGCCAAGGGCATAAAGATTGCGGTCGACGAAGCAGGCCTGACATCTGATGTCAGCATTTATTCCGCAGACGTATCAACGGCTGATATTTCAGCCATGCGGGAGCCAGACAGTGCCTGGAAGGCAACAGTTGCCACAAACCCGGCAGTGGTTGGTGAAGTGTCCGTGCGTGCGCTTGCAATCATGCTGACCGGCGAAAGTCCCGGTGCGCAGGTTGTGGTGCCGCCAACTTTGATCACTCAGGCATTCCTGAATGAAAACGACATCAAGAACATGGAAGATCTGTCGGCCAATATGCCACAATTCGCCCATGCCGATGTCGCAATGACAGAGTGGATGCCTCTGCCGGCACGCTAAGCAAACCGCCAAAACCAGAAAGCCGCCTGTTCACGACAGGCGGCTTTTTTTGTGGAAGTAAAATGTAGAGAACTTCGCCGCTTTAAAGTGGCTCACTTCGCCGAAATCGAACCGCTTTTGTCCATCTTCCACGAACCATGGGTACTCGGAATAAATCCGAGTACGACGGCAGCGGTGGCATGAGATGTCTGCGTTTGCGAGCCTTGCTGACACGCTCCTATCGTCATCCTCGGATTCATTCCGTGGATCCAGGCAACGGTCCCGTAAGCTCAATGGCCAAACCAGCACCCACGAACTCAAAATGCACTTCTGTAAGACTGTGCTCGCTTCTAAAAGCTATCGATAGCGTCCCGCATGGCTTTGACCGTATCTCCGATCTTGTCGCGCTGACGTAGCAGACTGCCACCAAGCAGAAAGACGACATCTTCTCCATACATGGAGACCATATCCTGAGCGCGATCCACACTCATACCACCACCGGGGGATGGCATCATGGGCGCTCCGATCCCGTCGGGCTGGCGGCAGGCATTGGCAATGGACAAACACTCTTCGCGCGTAAAGCCAAATCGTCCGCCGACATTCGGGAAAACCGAAATGTCTGATCCGGCCAGTCTCTGAAATGTGCCATACATAATGGCATGGTCGATGCCTGTTGTCGGCGTGAGAACAAACGGACCGGTAAACGCGGGATGCGTCATGACAGGAAGTCCGAAGTCCGCGTTGGCTGCCAAATGCTGTGCAGTGCCAAACCCTATGAGACCGGGCATGATAAGCACGCCGCCCGCACCAGCTTCTTTCGCCCGGAATGCTTCTTCTGCAACATTGCCGGTATGGCCAGTAATGTTGACGAAATAGAGCGCTTTTGTGCCGTGTTTGGCATTGGCTTCAGCGACTGCGTCGCTGACCGCTTTCAGCCTGTCTTCAAAGGGGGCCATTGCCTGATTGGCCAGCCCATGGTCATCTTTGATGATGTCAGCCCCGCCAGCAACGCAGCGAGACGCAATCAGCGCCAGCTGTGCCGGTGAGGAGCCTTGCGGCTTGATGACAGGTGAAATCAATCCACCGCTTTTTCTGCCCGTGAGGGCGCGCAGGCCATCGATGCCAAATCGCGCACCCGTAAAGCGGTGCTCAATTTCCGGACCCGCGTCAAAGCCGACAACACGCACATTTTGCTGAATTGACGTATTGCCAAAGATGACATTGATCAATTGAACGATTTCATGCCCGGCGCTGTCCGGTGCGTAGGAAATGATGGCTTCATAAGAGCCGCTGTTCTGCGCCTCAACCGCTTCAACATGCCCGACGATTTCATCGCGAATGAAACCGTCCGGAACCACATCGTCCGGAATTTCAACAGTCTGCTCCAGCGCTATGTCTTTGGCACGCGTATTTGCTTCGCTCTCGTCTCCGGCAAAAATGCGGTAGGTGACGCGAAAACGATTATCATCAGCCATCTGTCAAAGCGCCTCTGCTTTCACAGCGGAATGGACGGCATCGATACGTGTGCTGGTGAGCTGTTCTTCGGTAATTCCAGTTTTGCTGCCGAGCAGTTTTTCAATGCCGGCAACAAGGGCGGCGGCATCAAGTCCGTAGTGGCCCATCAGATATGCGCGTGATCCACCGTGAGCAAATGTATCTCGCAGGCCCAGGCGAACAAGCTTTTTACCAACGCCATTATCCGCCATGATTTCCGCAACCAGCGACCCAACACCGCCCTCTGTGACATGGTTTTCAAGAACGACAACGCCCTTGCTGACAGAGCCGATGTGATCCAGCAGCGCTTCTTCGCCAAATGGCTTGATCGTATTGATATGCAGATGACGAATTGAAACTCCGGATTTTTCCAGCGCGCCACGTGCCCGCAGGGCTTCTTCAGTAGCTATGCCTGAGGTGATGACGAGAATATCTTCCCCCAGCGCCAATTCACGCATTTGCCCAACTTTGATCGGCGTGTCGAACAGGCGAGGTATGGAACCGCGCAGGACACGGCAAT
>CAZOCA010000346.1:0-4669 GCA_964578105.1 uncultured Pararhizobium sp. | reverse complement strand
GTTAATCCAATTCATTGGCTTTCCTTGCTCATATGATGAAGAGCGAGTTGTAGAGATAAGATATTCGTCTCAATGTGGGCAGTTTAGCTGACTTCTGCAAGACGCGATTTGCGAACACCATCAGCAAGCTGACGAACCAGCTTAGCGACGGCTTCTACAGGATCGGAAGACACGCTGCCATCGGCGGACAGGGAATTGGCAACAGCATCCACAATGGCACTGCCGACAACCACACCATCTGCGGCTTGACCAAAATTCTGCGCTTGTTCTGCAGTCTTGATGCCAAAGCCGATACAGACGGGCAAATCAGTATGGGATTTGATCCGCGCCACAGCTTCCGCCACAGGCCCTGTGCTTGCAACGGCAGAGCCCGTAATGCCGGTCTTGGACACGTAATACACAAATCCGGATGTGTTGGTCAGCACTTTCGGCAGGCGCTTGTCATCGGTTGTCGGTGTGGCAAGGCGAATGAAGTTAAGACCCGCTTCCAGAGTTGGCAGGCACAATTCCTCATCCATCTCGGGCGGCAGATCCACAATAATCAGACCGTCAATACCGGCTTTCTTTGCATCGATCAGGAACCGGTCCACGCCATAAATATAGATCGGATTGTAGTAACCCATCATGACAATCGGCGTTGTGTCATCCTCTTCGCGGAAAGCACGTGCCATCTGCAGGGTCCGCACCAATGTCTGCCCGCCTTTCAGCGCGCGCTGCCCAGCCATTTGAATGGTCGGTCCATCAGCCATTGGATCGGAAAATGGCATGCCAAGTTCAATCACATCGCTGCCAGCGCCTGGCAACGCTTTCATGATGCGCACGGAGGTTTCAAAATCCGGATCGCCACCCATAAAATAGGTGACGAGGGCAGGGCGGCCTTCAGCCTTCAAAGCTTCAAATTTGCGGTCAATGCGTGTTGTCATGATTATAGCTCCACGCCCATGATTTTACCGACCGTGAAGACATCCTTGTCACCGCGTCCGCACAAATTCATCACGATAATCTGGTCTTTGTCCATTTTCGGGGCGCGCTTCATAACCTCTGCAAGGGCATGGGCAGGCTCAAGGGCCGGAATAATGCCTTCAAGACGTGTCAGCAACTGAAATGCTTCCAGAGCTTCTGTATCCATAATCGGCACATATTCAACGCGCTTGGTCTCTTTCAGCCAGGAATGCTCGGGTCCAATACCAGGATAGTCCAGACCAGCGGAAATTGAGTGACCGTCTTTGATCTGCCCATCTTCATCTTGCAGCAGATAGGTCCGGTTGCCATGAAGCACGCCCGGACTGCCAGCGGTCAAAGAGGCACAATGCTCTTCGCTCTGCAGTCCCTTGCCGCCGGCTTCAACGCCGACGATCTGAACATCCTTATCATCGAGGAACGGGTGGAACAGGCCAATAGCATTGGACCCACCACCAACAGCGGCCACCAGCATATCGGGCAATCTGCCTTCAGCGACCATCATTTGCTCTTTGGTTTCCGCACCGATTACGGATTGGAAATCCCGCACCATTTCCGGGTAAGGGTGTGGTCCGGCAGCTGTACCAATCAGATAATAGGTGTCATCCACATTGGTAACCCAATCGCGCAGGGCTTCATTCATCGCATCTTTCAATGTGCCATGGCCGGAATTCACCGGATGGACCTTGGCGCCCAGCAATTTCATGCGGAATACATTGGGTGCCTGACGCTCCACATCGGTGGCACCCATATAGACTTCGCAAGGATAGCCAAATCGGGCCGCGACAGTCGCTGTTGCAACACCGTGCTGACCCGCACCGGTTTCTGCAATGATGCGCGTTTTGCCCATGCGCTTTGCCAGTAGAATCTGGCCCAGGCAATTATTGATCTTGTGAGAGCCAGTGTGGTTCAGCTCATCGCGCTTGAAATAGATTTTCGCGCCGCCCAGATGCTCTGTCAGCCGCTCAGCGAAATACAGCGGAGAGGGGCGACCCGTGTAATGGGTGTTCAGATTCTGCAATTCTGCGTGAAAGGCTGGATCCTGTTTCGCCTCAGTCCATTTTTCCTGCAGTTCCAGAATCAGGGGCATCAGTGTTTCAGCGACAAACTGGCCGCCAAAAATACCGAACATGCCCTTATCGTCAGGGCCGTTGCGCAAGGAGTTTGGACTAGGATGTTGAGTCATGCAGATACTCTCTCAGGGATTTGGTGATGCAGCTGCTGCTTGCGCGCGCTGCAAAAATGTCTCTATCAGGCCTTTATCTTTGATCCCGGGCGAAGTTTCAACGCCAGATGACACATCAATTCCGGAAATAACCGGATGCGCCTGCGACAAATGCACTGCGGCGGTGATGTTTTCCGGTGTCAGACCGCCTGAAAGCATCACCGGAAGCCCCCCGCTGATGTCCAGCGTCAGGGCGTCAAGAATGTTCCAGTCAAAGGTCAGGCCATTCCCACCAGGCAAGACACTGCCTTTGGGCGGCTTGGCATCAATCAGCAGCCTGTCCGCGACGCTGCTATAGGGTCTCAATCGGTCAAAATCCGCAGCCTCCGAAACCCCTATGGCTTTCATGATTGTCGTAGCGGTGATGGCCTTGACGTGCCGAACGTGGTCCGCAGTTTCGCTGCCATGCAATTGAAGGATATCCGGCTGGACGTTTGCGCAGATCGCCTCCAGTTCAGCATAGTCAGCATTTACGGTCAGTGCCACAATCTGTAAATTGCCACCCGACTTATCCCGTGCAAACGCAGCCAGATCAGCCGCAGCTTCAAATGTGACATTGCGCGGACTTTTTTCAAAAAACACCAGCCCGATCATGGTTGCCCCGCCATCAATGGCGGCCGCCACATCCGCTCTGGTGGAAAGGCCACAGATTTTTATGTCGAAGGCTGATTGTGCGGTCATGAAAACTGGCCATTTGTGAAACGGGAGTGCGAGAAACACTAGCAGCTGATGAGCGCCGGAATATCCTGAACAAGCGTGAATTCAGGCCCGGACTATCGGAGCAGAGCTATCGGGTGCGACTTGCGAGATGACAGAAAAACCTAGGCTTTTGCAACCGGCAAAAGAGGGTGATTATTGTCGTGATCAGGAGCCATATCCCGGGCCTTCTGTTCAGCCTCTTCCGCGCGTTGTTGCTGACGGCTGGCCTGATGCTCATTCTCACGCGCTTTGCGTCGCCATTTTCCCTGAGAAAACCAGGAGCCAAGACCACCCAGAACGACGCCCAGCAGCAGAAAACCAAACAGCAGCAGATAGAGCGGTACAGAATAGCTGAGCACGGCCAGATCTGTGCCCGTCGCCGCATCCGGAAATGGATTAAGGGACACGGTGACCGCGCCCCGATTGGCAATTGACAGAACCACCACAATGATACCGAGCGGTATCAGAATAAGGTATTTGATGAACCGCATCATTTGAAAAGCACCTGCTTATGCCTGTTTGAGCCCATTCGGGTCTCGTTCGGATCGCAATTATTCTGCGATCTCGTATTATATGCGATGCATCAGTCGCTGTTCAACCGCTCACGCATTTCTTTGCCGGTTTTGAAAAACGGCACAACCTTGGATTCCACCTGAACCGATTCCCCGGTTCTTGGATTACGGCCCGTCCGTGGATTTCTTGTTTTAACCGAGAAGGCTCCAAATCCACGCAGCTCCACCCTGTCCCCTTTGGAGAGCGCTGCTGTAATCTCATCGAGAATTGCATTCACAATCATCTCGACGTCTCTTTGAAAAAGATGCGGATTTCGATCAGCTATCTTTTGCACCAGTTCCGACTTTATCACCGTATCGCCCCTTGCAACCAAAATGCCCCCCAGAGCGTAATTCTGCGGACCAACTTGGGGTGAAGACTCAAATTGAATCTATGTTATTGGAATTACTCCCTAATCGAGAATAGGGTGCCAAACTGAAATCAGGCCGTCAAGCTGTGCAGGGGCGGAAACAGCGCTCAAAAAGCCAGAATCACCCCCTGAAAGGCCGATTGTTGTAGCAAAGGTGACAAATAAGGCACGCATGGCCAATGTCAAAGGCGCATCGGACTCATCGAAATCCCTGCGTATCACCTCGATATCAGCGTCCAGACCATGCTCTGAAACAAGCCAGTCCTTGGCCTGTTCCTTGCTTCCAATTGCGTCAATAAGCTTGGTCGATAGCGCCCGATCACCAGAATAGACGCGCCCATCTGCCAGATCTCGCGCTGTGGCATCATCAAAGTTCCGGCGCTCCTTGACCAGATCCAGGAACCACTCATACGAGTCGTCTATCAGATTTTGAATGGCTTCTCGAGCTTCTGGTGACGTCGGAGAAAACGGGTTTGGAGAGGCCTTCAACGGAGCGCTTTTGATCTGCTCCATGCGAATGCCGAGCTTGCTCATCATCTCGCTTATATTCGGGCTTTGATAAATGACACCTATGGACCCGGTAATGCTGGCGCGCCGGGCAAAGATTCGGTCCGTGGCCAGCGCGGCCATATAGGCAGCGGACGCGCCAACACCATCAATGGTGGCGACGACCGGTTTTTTGGCGCTCAATGTCAGCAGAGCATCATACAATGCTTCGCCGCCGGATGTTGTTCCACCCGGCGAGTTTATTTTGACGATGACGGCCTGCACATTGTCCTGGCTGCCAAGTTCTTCAATCAGGTCTAGCCGTTCTCTGGCACCCACAATCACGCCGTCAATTGCGATCTCTGCAATGTGTTCCC
>CAZOCA010000345.1:0-4677 GCA_964578105.1 uncultured Pararhizobium sp. | reverse complement strand
AGATAGATACCGCCAATTGTTGCGGTGAAGAGAATGATAAACTGCCATGGCTCACGCAGTGCCTTCAGGCGCTCCGTCAAACTTGCAGATGCGTCCAAAGGGGCCTTTTCCGGAGACCTTGCCGCAATGATCATGGCAATGACCGAATAGAGGACCAGCAATACCAATCCGGGGATGAGCGATGCTGCGAATAATTTGGGTACGGAGACTTCCGCAATTGATCCGTAGATAACGAGGATTATTGAGGGCGGAATAAGAATTCCCAGCGTGCCCCCTGTTGCCACAGAAGAGGCCGCAAAGCCTTCCTCATAGCCTGCACGGCGCATTTCCGGCATTGCGATGCGGGTCATCGTAGCGGCCGTAGCAATAGACGAGCCACAAATGGCACCAAAGGCACCAGAAGCCCCGATGGTGGCGACAGAAAGCCCGCCACGCATGCCTGAAAGGACAATGCGTGCAGCTTTGAACAGGTCAGCTGACAATCTTGATTTTGAGGCTATTTCACCCATCAGAATGAAAAGCGGTATGACTGACAGACCATATCCTGACGCAATGTCGAAGGCGTTGGTGCCGGTCACCAGTTTTGCCACGCTCACATTGGACAGAAGCGCATTGCCAATAATACCGCATAGCGCCAAGGCCAGCCAAACAGGCTGGCGCAACAGTAACAGGCCGAATAGCACAGCTATGGACAGCAAACCCATGATTGGCATGCTCATATGTCTGTGCCCCCCTCGTCAGAATCTTCTGATTTTCCTGACGAGAATACAGCCATGAAAGCCGCCAGGATCGCCCCGGCCAAACCCACCAACGATAAGGCCCAGGTCAGCCAGACCGGCAGGTTGAGTTCCAGCGAACGGTCACCATAACGTTGGGCGCTGATCATCGGGCCAATCATTGACCAGAAAATGAAAAGGAGAACGCCCAATGCAATGAGACTTGCAATCATTATCAACAGACGCACGACAACTGGCGGTACGAGATTGTCCACAATGTCGATGGTGATTTCCGCACGTTGGGAAATCACTTTTGCCAGACCGAAAAAGACCATAATGGCAAGCAATATGCCAACAAGATCATACGTCCCGGGGATTGGCGCGTTAAATGTGTATCTCATGAAAACATCTGCGACGATGATGATCATCATCGCGACTAACGCAAGCATTGACAGCTTCAATTGCAGTTCGAAAATGGAATGTAAAACTCGCCGAACTTGGCCGTTATGCGGCATATGGCTATCCCTGCTTGCAGCCAGGGCGCGAACGCCGATGGCAAGGGTCAAGGCAAAAGCCGGACATCCAGTTCATGAATGCCCGGCCTTGCTTCATTTCTATTTTGTGTAGGCTGCTACAAAGTCACTGCCGGGTTTTCCGGACTCATTCACAGCACCGATGAAGCTGTCGCTGATTGGTGCAACAACGCTCTCCAGTGTGGCCCGCTCAGCGTCCGACAATTGAACAATGCTCACACCGCCATCAGCCATATATTGACGCGCTTCGGCTTCGCCATCATCCCACATTTTGCCAAATGCTTCGCCCCGATCAGGACCGGTGGTGTCGTCAATGATCTTTTTCATTTCAGGGCTGAGGCTGTTGTAGGTGTTTTCGTTCATCACCACTGCAAAGGTTGCCGAGGCAATGCCTGGCTCCAGAGAATATTTGATGAGGGGCGCCATATCGAACGCTTTTGTTGCTTCAAATGGGAATGAAGCCGCATCAGCCACGCCTTTTGAAATGCTGTCAGCGGACTGCGCTGGTGGAATTCTCAAGGGAACAGCCTCAAGTTTCTCGACAACCTGCTGCCAGATGGCACCGGCATACCGAATACGTTGGCCCTTGATGTTTTCCAGCTTACTCAGATCGGCTTTGGCCGAGTGGATTTTCAAAGGCGGTGTGACGGCCATCCACATAATCTTGGTTCCGGCATGTTCTTCCGCCAGATATTCTGGCGCAAGCTCTGTCAGGCGCCGCGATGTGATGGCGCTCAAATCGCCAGCAGAGGGATAGCTGAGCGGCAACCCGGCCAGTTCTGTCATTGGAAAGCGGCCAGGTGTTGCGCCGTGCAGGATGATCGACAGATCAGCAGCACCAGCGGCAACCAATTCAAACTGGCGCGGGGGTGGGCCAAGCTGGCCAGATGTAAAGACTTCCAAAGACATTTCACCATTGGATTTTTCGCTCATTTCATCTGACCACAATTTTAGCATTTTGTGGAATGTGTGGTTGGGCGGCAGAAAGCTGGATACTTTCAGTTTCTGCGCCGAAACAGCAGAAATGGATGCGGCGCTGATGGCAACAGCCAAAGCAATTTTCACGACCGGATTATGCAACATGTTTCTCCTCCATTGTACCGCAGCATCGGTTTCCTCCCCATGTTCCCCTGACCATGAGTGACCTGCTTGGCGGTACACTTGTATCGTATCGTGGCTTTTCCCCAAATGTCAATTGTGCTAGGCACGGCACAGATTGCAAATGGAGGACCTAGCAATGAAACTCTATCACAACAATAATAGTGTCTGTTCGCAAAAGGTACGCGTTACGCTGGCGGAAAAAGAATTGGCGTGGGAAAGCGTGCATCTTGATCTTGCCAAGGGCGAGCAATCTACAGCCGAATACATGAAGCTAAACCCGGAAGGTGTCGTGCCGACCTTGGTTGATGGCGACATCGTATTGCGAGAATCCAGTGTGATCGCCGAATATCTGGATCAACTGTCCGATCACAATCCATTGGCGCCGACAACTCCCAAAGATCAGGCGGCAATGCATCTGTGGCTAACACGTGCGATTGATATTCATGCCGCGATCAACTCCATAACATTTGCAACATTGATGCGCCAAAACCAGCTGCGCGACAGCACGCCTGAACAGGTGAAAGCGCGTATTGCGAAATTCCCGAACCCGCAAATCCGGTCAAAGCGCATTGACCTGTATACCAATGGCGTGAACTCACCTTACGTTGCAGGTGCCCTTTTCACGCTCAAGCGTATGTTCGATGATATGTCCGCTATACTGGAGAGCGCAGACTGGCTGACCGCCGGTCAATATGGCCTGTCAGATATTGCGGTTATCGCCTATGTGGACCGTCTGGATCGGCTTAGCCTGTCCGGCCTGTGGACCGAGCGCTACCCTGCGATTGATCCATGGCTGCGTGCCAACCAAGCGCGACCAAGCTACAAAACTGCAATTGGTGATCTCATTCCACCCGCAGCCGCGGAACGATCCCGCCAGGTGGGTGAAGCAGCCTGGCCAGAAATCAAGACAATCTGGGCGGGAATTTAGGGTGCGGACCCTTTATGGGTGGTGAAATAGTCGGGATCGGTTTGTTTGCAGACTAGGAGCAAAGAAGCAGGAAGTCTGAAGACTTTCAAGTCTTTGCGACGCGGGCTGCGGGCAAACAGGCCCGATCCTTGATGGACAGAAAAATGGCTGCGACCTGCGGCGTCAAAGCGCTTGACCGGGCAGAAAGCCCGCTCTGCGCGCATTTCCTTGCATCTCTTTGCCATTTGTTCTGCTATTTCATCACCCATAAAGGGTCCGCACCCTAAGCAAAAAGCTGGCGCGGCGATGGCAGAACACCCCTCACCCGCCGCTTAAACCTGCTTTACCAATTCGCAATAGCGAGCTGTTAAACACAGAATTGTCGGATTTTGGCCCTCTTTTTCCCGAAAGCGACTTAGCGCATCTATGATGCTGATGCGTTCAATTGTAAAATCCGACAATCGGATCAATGTTTTAACGAGGCTTGTATGCGCAGAAATTTTGGAATTATCGTTGGCGCAGTTACATTTGCGCTTGTCTCCGGCTCCGCCATGGCAGCTAAATGCAGCAATAACGGATCAGGATTTGACGCTTTCAAACGTGACTTCACCAAGGAAGCAAAGGCTGCAGGTATCGGGCGGCGCGGTCTGGCAGCTTTGGCTGCCACTCAGTATTCGCCGGGGGTCATCAAGTATGACCGCAGCGTCAACCGCAGCTTCAAGCGTGCGAAAACAAATTTTCCAAGCTTCTATGCCAAGAAAACCAAAGGCCTGCTGAGCCCAACACGCAAACGGTTGAAAAGCTATGCAAGGCTGCTGAACCAGGTTGAAAAAAAATATGGCGTGCCCAAAGAAATTCTTGTGACAATCTGGGGTATGGAAACAGGCTTTGGCGGCTTTACCGGAAAGCACGACATTGTCACATCACTGGCCTCGCTCACACATGACTGCCGACGGTCTGGCTTTTTCAAACCCAATCTGATGGCTGCATTGATGATTATCGACAAGGGCTGGATAGACAAAAAGCAGATGCGCGGCGCGCGTCATGGCGAGATTGGTCAGACCCAGTTCATGGCCAAGAACTACATAAAATTTGGCGTGGATTTTGATCGCGATGGACGGCGGGATCTCATCCGTTCGGTTCCAGATGTGATGGCGTCAACAGCGAACTACCTGCGCGCTCATGGATGGCGTGCTGGCCAGCCCTTCGGCCAGGGAACACATAATTTCAGAGTGCTGAAAGAATGGAATGCATCCTCGGCCTACCAGCAGGCCATTGCCAAATTTGCGGCCACGCTTTGATGCACAACAAGTCTGGGAAGTCAGTCCGGCGCTAATCTAATCCCTACAAGCGCATTCGCATCAGAAAACCATAAGGACTTAGCCGTTTTCACGGCTAAGTCCTTATCACAGGCTACAAA
>CAZOCA010000344.1:4322-4715 GCA_964578105.1 uncultured Pararhizobium sp. | reverse complement strand
GATCAGGCTTGTCACTGCCATATTTACGCAGAGATTCAGCATATGGGATGCGAGGGAATTCCTGAGTAACAGGCTTCCCTTCCGCAAAAGCCTCAAAAACGCCACGGATAACCGGTTCCATGGTTGTGAGCACGTCTTCCTGTGTCACAAAACTCATTTCCAGATCGAGTTGATAAAACTCGCCGGGCAAACGGTCTGCACGCGGGTCTTCATCACGGAAACAAGGTGCAATCTGAAAGTAGCGGTCAAAGCCGGAAATCATCAACAATTGCTTGAATTGCTGTGGCGCTTGCGGGAGCGCATAAAACGTTCCGTCATGCAGACGCGAAGGCACCAGAAAGTCACGTGCTCCTTCCGGCGACGAAGCTGTCAGAATGGGCGTCTGGAATTCAT
>CAZOCA010000344.1:0-4312 GCA_964578105.1 uncultured Pararhizobium sp. | reverse complement strand
CTTCAGCTGTCATCCGCGCGCGCATATCGGCAATGATTTTCGTCCGCGTCATGATGTTCTTATGCAGCGTCTCACGGCGCAGATCGAGGAACCTGTTACGCAGACGCGTGTCTTCCGGATAATCCAGTTCACCAAACACGGGTACCGGCAGATCCTCAGCAGACCCAAGGATTTCCATATCCGCGCAAAAAACTTCAATTTCGCCAGTATCAAGATTTGTGTTGATGGTGTCCGCATCACGTGCCTTCACCGCGCCGTCGATACGAATGCAATATTCAGAGCGCAGACTCTCAGCCATTGAAAAGGCGGAAGAATCTGGATCAACAACGATTTGGGTCAATCCGTAGTGATCCCGCAAATCAATAAACAGCAAGCCGCCATGGTCTCGCACACGGTGGACCCAGCCAGACAGCCGAACAGTCTGATCAGCATTAGACAAACGAAGAGCGCCACAAGTGTGGGTGCGATAACGGTGCATTTTATGTCCTGAAATTCTGTGCGGCCCTACGGCCGCTGATAATGGTTCAAACTCTGCCGGAAAAACACATGAGAAACGATTAAAGTCAAGTGATTGTGCTGCTCAAAATACGCTATGGGAAAAGGGCAACCTGCTCCAGCCCTGTTGCTTCTGGCAGACCGAACATCAAATTGAAGTTCTGCAGCGCCTGGCCCGCAGAGCCTTTGATCAGATTGTCCAGCGCCGAGATAACGATAGCGCGGCCTTGTATGCGGTCAGGAAACACACCAATCAGAACATTGTTTGAGCCGCGCACATGCTGTGTTGCAGGCATTTCACCTTGTTTCAGCACATGCACAAAACCCTGATTGGCGTAGAAAGCGGCTAACGCTTCGCGTAAATCATCAGCTGTCTTGCCCTCGGCGCACCGCACATAATGCGTACAGAGCTCGCCCCGCGACATGGGGATGAGATGCGGTGTGAAATTGACCGTGACATCTAAGCCAAAGACCTTGCTGACCTCTTGCTCAATTTCCGGTGCGTGCCGATGCGTACCAACGGCGTAGGGTGACATCCCCTCACCTGCTTCACAGAACAATGTGTTTTGCTTCAAACCACGTCCGGCGCCGGAGACACCTGATTTTGCATCAATAATGATCTCACTGGCATCGATCAGGCCCGCGCCTGCCAAAGGCAACATAGCCGTCAAAACAGCGGTTGGATAACAGCCAGGGCACGCCACAAGACGGGCTTTTGCAATGTCATCCCGATAATGTTCTGTCAGGCCATACACGGCTTCACCCTGCAATTCGGGCGCCTGATGCTTGATGCCATACCATTGCTGATACGTATCCGCATCGCGCAACCGGAAATCAGCGGACATATCGATGAATTTCACATGTGGATGTGTTTTCAAAACCGTGCTGGTAATCTGCTGGGTCGTGCCATGTGGCAGCCCGCAAAACACGGCATCAACCTCTGCCCAATTTGCCTCTTCAACAGTCACCAGTGCCGGCAGATCAAGCCCGCGCAAATGAGGAAACACCTCTTCAATTGGCTTTCCGGCATGTGAATTTGCTGTCAGGACGGTAACATCAACATTGGGATGTCGAACAGCAAGGCGCACCAAATCCGCACCGGTATAACCGGAGGCACCCAACACACCTACTCTGATTTTTCTGTCCGACATGGTTTTCTTCCAGGTTTTTGTAATCAATTTTCGCTGCAGATACGCTCTATAGACACAAAACGCAAATCAGCGTTCTCACCTTCAGCGCGCTTATCATCTGAACAACCCATTTGTTCACCAATCAGAAACAGTCATTCGCCATTGGAAACCATTATAACAAAGTCTCCACTCCCCAAATAAGGTGCAACGCCAATTCCAAAACGGAGTGAAATGATGCTGACAACAACCAACAATCCAATGACCATTCGCCGCGCCAATGACAGAGGCATGGCCGATCATGGCTGGCTCAAAAGCGCGCACAGTTTTTCGTTTGCGGGCTACAATGATCCAGACAACGTTCATTACGAGGCACTGCGCGTTATCAATGATGACCGTGTAGCGGCAAGTGGTGGTTTCCCAAACCATCCGCATAAGAACTTTGAAATCTTTTCTTATGTTCTGGAAGGCGCTCTGGAGCACAAGGACACGCTGGGCAATGGCTCAGTGGTGCATGCCGGTGGTGTGCAATATATGAGCACAGGAAGCGGTGTATCTCACAGCGAGTTCAATCCCTCGGCAGATGATGCGGTTCATTTCCTGCAGATTTGGCTGATACCGGACGCGCAAAATGTAACGCCGCGCTACGAAACCCTGGCTGCTGCAGAATTGGACAAGCGTGGAAAACTCGCACTCATTCTGTCGCCCGATGGTGCTGATCGCTCAATCCGCGTCCAGCAGGATGCGCTTGTCTATGCAGCCAATCTGGATGGTGACGAGCAGATTGAATACGATCCAAAACCGGGACGCAAATTGTGGCTGCAAATGGCTGCAGGGTCACTGACGCTGAATGGCGAAGTTTTGAATGAAGGCGATGGTGCCGCCCTTGATGCGCGTTCGATCATTCTCAAAGCGGGCCAAAATGCAGACTTCCTGCTGTTCGATCTGGCCCCTTTGCAGCCCTAAGGCAAATCTGAACAAGACAAACAAAAAGGGCGGCCCAAGGCCGCCCTTTTAAATTCAGGAAATCCAGACTTAACGTTTGGAGAACTGGAAAGACTTACGGGCTTTCGCCTTACCGTATTTCTTACGCTCAACAACACGACTATCGCGGGTCAGGAACCCACCCTGGTTCAAAGTACCGCGCAACACAGGCGCGAAATAGCTCAGAGCCTTGGAAATACCGTGGCGCACCGCACCGGCCTGACCGGACAGACCGCCGCCAGCAACCGTTGCATTGATATCATACTGTGTGTCACGATCAGCAGCGACAAGCGGCTGACGCACAACAAGTTGCAGCACAGCGCGTGCAAAATAGCCGTCAAAAGGCTTGCCATTCACAGTGATACGACCAGCACCGGGGCTGAGCCAGACACGAGCAACCGCATCTTTCCGTTTACCGGTGGCGTAAGCACGGCCATGTTCATCGAGTTTCTGCACATGTACGGGAGCGGCTACAACAGCTTCGCTCTCCGCATCCATAACATTGCCCAGATCTTCAAGAGTTTGCAATTCTTCAGCCATGATCAGGAGGCCTTCTTGTTCTTGGAGTTCATTGCCGCAACATCCAGTGTCACAGGCTGCTGTGCTTCATGGGGATGCTCAGATCCGCCATAGACTTTCAAATTGCGCAATTGCTGACGGCCAAGTGGGCCGCGTGGCAACATGCGCTGCACAGCTTTCATCACGACACGTTCAGGAAAACGGCCTTCGATCAGCTCACGTGCTGTGCGCTGTTTGATACCGCCGGGAAAACCTGTGTGCCAGTAATACACTTTGTCTTCGTATTTCTTGCCAGTGAATGCCACTTTGGAGGCATTTACGATAATGACATGGTCACCACAATCCATATGCGGAGTGTAGGTTACTTTATGTTTGCCGCGAAGGCGCGTTGCCACAAGTGAAGCAAGGCGACCAACAACAAGGTCTTCAGCGTCGATCAAAATCCATTTTTTTTCGATCTCGCTGGCTTTTGCAGAATATGTTTTCATGTGTTCAGCTCAAATCCGATAGAGACGTAACCCGGCAAAAAAGCCTCAGGCCACAAAATCACAAAGCGGCCCAAACCATGAGCCGCCATTCGATGAGCGGGATTTAGCCGAGCAAACAGCACCGGTCAAGATCACATGTTGAGATTTCGCGCTTAAAAGGTGTTATTTCGCAGATATTTGCATAACCGGTATTATTTTACCACATCAACAGGCTACCAAATTCACAGCAAGCCCGCCTTTTGATGTTTCCTTATATTCATCCATCATATCGCGCCCCGTCTGGCGCATGGTTTCTATGCATGTATCCAGCGGCACGAAATGGTCACCACTGCCCCGCAGTGCAAGGCTGGCTGCAGTCACCGCTTTCACAGCACCAAGGGCATTGCGTTCAATGCACGGCACCTGAACAAGGCCAGCGACAGGATCACAAGTCATGCCCAAATGGTGTTCCAATGCAATCTCGGCGGCATTTTCCACCTGCTTGTTGCTGCCACCTAAAACAGCACAAAGACCCGCAGCTGCCATAGCCGATGCGGACCCGACTTCGCCCTGACAGCCCACTTCTGCGCCAGAGATCGACGCGTTGTATTTTATGATGCCGCCAATTGCACCAGCAACCAGCAAGAAGGTCTTGACCCCTTCTTCCGTGGCCCCAATGCAATGATCCAGATAATAGCGGATGACCGCTGGAACAACGCC
>CAZOCA010000343.1:0-4738 GCA_964578105.1 uncultured Pararhizobium sp. | reverse complement strand
TTCTTAGACAGCTTGAGATGAAGTCGGATGACTTCCCCGATCTGGTCACCGATTTTGTGGATCAGGGAGAAGGAACTCATTGGTTCCTGAAAAATCATTGACATCTGGTTGCCGCGAATGTTGCGGATTTCTTTCCCGTCCCTACTCAGGCGCACAATGTTGACGGGTGTTTGATCTGCGCTGGGGCGAAAGTTGATTTCCCCCGAGCTAATTCTCAATTCGCGCGGCAAC
This sequence comes from uncultured Pararhizobium sp., assembly GCA_964578105.1. Lineage (GTDB taxonomy): Bacteria > Pseudomonadota > Alphaproteobacteria > Rhizobiales. The sequence continues at coordinate 4,507 of CAZOCA010000343.1, read as the reverse complement.
AAGCGCAGGAGTGATTGGGATGTTATGCTTTTTCCGCAACCGGATTCCCCAACCAGCGCAAGTACCTTTCCAGCAGGCAGCTCAAAGTTGATGCCTTCAACAACGGGAATGTCATCCCCATCGAAATCGAGGGTGATATGGAGATCGCGGACTTCGAGCAATACATCGCTTTTCATGCTCAATCCCTATTTGGAGTAAGGATCAGCAGCGTCACGCATACCATCACCGACGAAGTTAAAGGCGAGAACTGCGATTACAATGAACAGTCCTGGTATCAGCAACCATGGCATGTGGGATATGGCCCGCACGTTTTGAGCCGAATAGAGGAGAACTCCCCAGCTTTCCGCTGGTTCGCGCAGACCAAGACCAAGGAAGCTGAGCGACGTTTCTGCAAGAAGAATCTCGGGGAATGCGATCGTGACGTCGACGATCATATAACTCATAAAAGAGGGTAACAAATGGCGCAGGATGATGCGCGTGTCTGTACAGCCCGATAGGCGTGCAGCAACCGTAAAGTCTTCTTCGCGCAGCGCCAGGAGTTTGCTGCGGACAGTTCGCGCAAGGTGGGTCCAACCAACCAGTGCAAGGATCACGGTAATTGCAAGATAGACCTGCAATGAACTCCAGTCTCTGGGCAATGCGGCACTTAAAGCGAGCCAAAGCGGCAAGGTGGGAATTGAGCGAATAAACTCGATAAGGCGCATAATCAGATTATCGACTATCCCGCCAAAATACCCCGCCACGCCACCGATCAGCGCGCCAAGAATAAAGGCAAATGTGACCCCGGCCAGTCCAACTGAAAGTGAAACTCTGGTCGCATAGAGGGTCCGTGAAAATACGTCTCGACCAAGGGTATCCGTGCCAAAAAGGTGGATGAATCCATCCCTGGCACCAAATAAATGCCGATCTGTTTCGAACAATCCCCAGAACTTATAGGTGCTGCCTTTCACGAAAAACTCGATTGGCCATCGTATCGTTTCATCGACAACAGATATCTTTCGAAGGGTAACCGGATCGTTCGTTGTGGTGCGGGCATAAACAAATGGACGTAGATGGAAGTTCCAGTCTGCATCGAAGAAGTGAACGCCCATGGGGCCGCTGGCGATATACTGGTTGTTGCGGTCAGAAGGGACTACCGGACTCAGAATCTCAGCAAATACCGCTGAAATGACCAGCAGAGACAACATGACCATACCGACCAAAGCCATGTGGTGTTTTTTGAACTTCCACCACATCAGTTGCCACTGGGTCGCCATTTCCGGACGACGATTGCTCTTTTTGCGCTTTGGGGATGCTTCCGCGGTGGTCGAGCGTAAAGGCGTGTTCATCTTATGAATTCCCCTGCATTCGAATGCGTGGATCCACAAGTATCAACAAGATGTCGGATATGAATGTGCCTATGATTGTGAATGCGCAAAAAATAAGAACCATGCCACCGGCGAGATACATATCCTGGTTCAGCAAGGATTGGAGAAACAGCGGGCCCGTGTCGGGAAGTGACATCACGACGCCGACAATGGGCGCGCCTGAAATGACAAAGGTCAGTCGCCAGCCGAGTGTCGCCACAATAGGATTGAGCGCCATTCTGACAGGGTATTTCAGCAGCAGCCGCATGGGGGAAAGCCCCCCGGCGCGCGCGGCCATGACATACATTTTGTCGAGTTCGTCAAGGGTTGAGGCCCGTACGGTGCGGATCAGGAATGCCGTGCCTGATGTGCCGAGGACGATAACCGGAATCCACAGATGTTCCATAAGATTGACAAATCGACCCCAGCTCCAGGGCGCGTCCTGGTATTCTGGCGAGAACAGCCCACCTACACTTTGACCAAACCATTTTTGACCCAGAAACATAAGAATGAGTGCAAGCAGGAAATTTGGTGTCGCAAGCCCGACATATCCAACGGTAGAGAAAACATGATCCGTCAATGAGTATTGCCGGACCGCTGAATAGATGCCTATGGGTATCGCAACCACGTACATAAAAATAAGTGTTGAGAATGCCAGGGCCAAGGTCAGTGGAAGGCGTTCTGCGATAACGTCTGCAACAGGACGTCTCCATTCCCACGAGTAGCCCATGTCCCCCTTGGTGACGATCTTGGTGATCCAAGAGCCATACTGAACATACCAAGGTTGATCTATACCCAATTGCCGACGCATATCATTGAGTTCTTGAACGGTGACCGGAGCGCCCGCTTGCTGCCGCTTGTTCGCATAGGAATCCGCGAAGTCACCTGGCGGGAGTTGGATGAGTACGAAAGCGACAACAGAAACAGCAAGCATCGTCAAAATCATATATACGAAACGGCCTACAACGAATCTTATCATCGAGCTTTCCCAGCTTCAGCTATCGAGGTCTTTTCCAAAAGGCTTTCACCATTACATCGTTTTTGAAAAAGATGGCCGGAGGCAGGACAACCCACCTCCGGCCTTGTTTGAGCTGCCCTACTTAAAGGACCACTGATCCGCACGGTATGGGTAGTCGTAGCCATAGTTGAAATGGCTGACGGTCCATGCCTCGGGGATGTTGGTAAGTTTGTTTGACACAACCAGCGGCTTTGGAAGGCTGCCCATGGTCCCGATAATCACCATGTTTTCAAGGTTGATCTGCACCATTTCAGCACCAATTTCCAAGTAGCGGTCGCTGCCGGGAAGAACTGTTTTCCAAACTTCTGAAAGCTCGAAAAGACGTTTGACCCATGCCGGTGGCTCCTCGCCGGAGGCACCATTTGTTGCGGCCCAATCCCGCCATGGAACACCGACCAGTGGGCCAATGTCGCTGTAAGGTGGGATATAAACGTCGATTTGACTGATCATCGTCGGCTCGTAAGGAACATCCCATTCCATATTGATGTCGCTGGTGCTTGCGGTCGCTTTTTCGCGCATCAATTGGGTGGTTACTTCCTTAACGGTGACGTTGATGCCAACCTTTTTCCAATAGTCGGAAACAAGGGTCGCAAACTCAGAAGAGTTGTGCTGTGCCGTATATTCCCAAAGCAGGGTGAAAGGTTTGCCGTCTGGCCCGGTACGCACACCATCAGACCCCATTGCCATACCCATTTCATCAAGCAATGCGCCAGCAGCTGCCGGGTCGTGCCCAATGAGATAGTTGCGATCTTCGTCGGTAACAAATGGCACGCCAATCGGCACCGCTTGCTCAGGTTTGCCAAGGCCAAACCAAAGAACTTCGTTGAGTTCGTTACGGTCGATGGCCAATGACATTGCTTTTCTAAAGCGCACATCACTGTAAACGGCCCGAAGATCTGGGTTCATGATCGTTTGATTGAAAACAATATATGGCCCGTAAGCTCCGGATGGGCGGTGAACTGTATAGTCCCCTTTAGCTTCGCCTTCCTTGATGACAGGAAAATTGGCGAGTGACAGTGTTTGGGTCTTTACGTCCACTTCACCGTTCAGGGTCGATAGAATGAACAGTTCCTGGTCGAGGAAGCGTTCGTGCTGACGGTCGATGTAGGGTAATTGCTGGCCTGCGGTATCAACTTTGAAATAATACGGGTTAGCGACGTACTGACGGCGCTGGGTATCGGTTTCAAATTCAATAAGGTGGCTTTCCAGCGTGGGGCGCGTCAAGGCATGTGCCGTGATGTTCTCTGCGTCTTTCCACTTGTGCCAAATCAGCCCAAATTGTTGAACCCAGCCTTCAGCACCAGCTGCTTTGGCCTCCTCATCGGCCTTCGGATTATATTGGAGAAGGTAGGGCATGTAGTGATGTTTGGGCGCATAGGCTGCAAAATATGAACCACCTGTCGCCAGGAAGTGCAGCAGACCGGGATAAGGCGCAGCGAAATCAAAGCGGAACGTTTCGGTGTCGATTTTTGTCACTTCAACCGGCTCACCGCCTACTGTCCAAACGGATGGAACAGTGGGGTGGAGGTCTTTGTTTTTGATGATGTCGTCAATATAGAAAACAACGTCGTCTGCTGTGAAGGGCTCTCCATCGGACCATTTGTGCCCTTTGCGCAATGACATGGTAATGGAACTGAAATCATCGTTCCATTCCCATGACTTGGCAACATTTGGCACGAGAGTCTGAAGGTCATCACTAATTCGCACGAGGTTGACCTGACGCCAGCTCAGAATTTCCGACGTTCCGGACTCAAGTGCCTTGGACAAGCCACGCAGCATGCCACCATATTTGCCGCATTCGGTGTAGGGCAATGAAACCAAGGCGTCTTCTGGAACGCGCATATCAACCGGCGGTAGCGCCCCGGACTTAACCTGATCCGCGAAGAGTGGATTGTCCGAAAGAACAAATGTGTCGCTGGCTTGGCTTTTATAGTCAGGCAAATCGAGCTGTTGAGGGAATAGTGTTGTTATCCCCTGCGGATCAGCAACTGTAGGACATTCGGCAGCATGAGCCCCACCTGCGGAAACCAGTAACGCGGCTCCAAACGCAAGAGCAGATAAGGCTCTGCTTGCTGATAAATGGATATCTGTCATACGGATGATCCTTCCCAAGAATTAGAATTATTTGGCTAAGTGTATGGAA
>CAZOCA010000342.1:0-4759 GCA_964578105.1 uncultured Pararhizobium sp. | reverse complement strand
TACAAGACAATACGAGGTTGGGCGATGTTGCCGTGGTGACATTGGGGCCGGACACACAATCAACCAGTATTCAAACGGACGGTCAGACCGGCATTGGACTCAATATCATCCGTCAATCAGGGTCCAATACGCTGGAGATTTCTAATGGAATCAAGCAGGCAATTGAAGAACTGCAGCCTCTTTTGCCGGAGGATGTTATCATTGCGATCAACAGCGACGATGCAATCTTTATCGATGGTGCCATTACCGAGGTACTGAAGTCGCTCGGGCTTGCCACGCTCATTGTGATCGCCATCATCTATCTGTTTTTAATGAACATACGCGCGACCCTGATTCCAGCAATTACCCTCCCCGTGGCATTGATCGGCACAGTGGCGGGTGTCTGGGCCGCAGGCTTTTCGATGAACATAATTACGCTTTTGGCGTTCGTTCTGGCAACCGGCATGGTGGTGGATGACGCAATTGTGGTTCTTGAAAACATCGTGAAAAAACGCAGCGCAGGAATGGGTCCCCGGGCCGCAGCCGTGGTTGGAACGAAAGAAGTATTTTTCGCTGTCATAACCACAACAGCTACTCTGGCAGCGGTGTTTATCCCCCTATCGTTTTTGCCCGGTAATGCTGGCGGTCTTTTTCGGGAGTTTGGCTACACGCTCGCCATTGCCGTGACAATTTCATCCCTCGTAGCGCTTTCGTTGTGTCCAATGCTGGCCTCAAAACTTCTGACAAAAGATATGGCGACGGACAAAGAACATAGAGGTTTGATTGGCGGAATTAGTCGCGCAGGGCGCAAAAGCGTCAGAATTTATGGTGCGATGTTACGATTTTGCATTGATGCACCAATTGTTGTTCTGGCCATTGCGGTGGTATTTTCGCTGATAGCCTGGACACTATATGGAGTGTTGCCAGAAGAAATTACGCCACCGGAAGATCGTGCCGTTGCGATTATGAGAGTATCTGCACCGCAGGGTGTAAGCCTTGAATATACCGAAAGTCAGTTGCAACGCATTGATCAGTTGATGACGCCGTTCAAGGACAGTGGTGAAATTGAAAACACGTTTTTGATATCAGGCAATGGCACCGAAACTAATCGGGGGGTGCTTGTCATGCGCCTGGCACCCTGGGACGACCGTGACCGCAATCAGCAGGAAATTGTTGACGATATCAATGCGACAATCAGCAGCGTGAACAGCGTTCGCGCATTTGTTGTCTCGCCCAATAGCCTTGGTATTCGTGGCGGTGGCTCAGGCTTGCAAATGGCAATTGTGGGCAGCGACTACCCTGAATTGGCAGAGATTGCCAAAGACCTCATGTCTGAAATGGCGGGTGACACGACATTTGGCCGTACTGAGGTTTCCTATGAAAGCACAAAGCCGCAGCTCTTGATCAGCATAGATCGAGAGAACGCAGACCAGATCGGCGTTGATATTTCGGGTTTGGAGTCCGCGCTGCAAGCGGTTTTGGATGGCCACGATGTTGTGGATGTTTTTGTCGATGGGGAAGCGGTTGGCGTCAAACTGATGTCAACGACACATCCGGTCAATGACCCTACCGATTTGGAAAATATCTTCCTTATGACAGAGGACGAACGCATTGTTCCCATGTCTTCGATCGCAAGTCTGGAGGAAAGCGCCGTTGCGCCAAGCCTGAACAGGGAAGAAAAACTTCGCGCCGTCACAATCACAGCCGAGCTTGGTGACGATGTTGCCTTGCGCGAAGCGATGGAGAAGATGGAAGCCCTGGCCGACCCCATATTGACGTCCGGAACATACCTTGTGCCGCTGGCAGAGGCTGCAACTTTGAACGAAACATCAAGTGGGTTGGGGCTTGTCTTTGGCTTTGCCATTGTGATCGTCATTTTGGTATTGGCAGCTCAATTCGAAAGTTTTGTCAGCAGTTTGATCATTGTTCTGACAGTCCCGCTTGGTCTTGCATGCGCGGTATTTGCACTTTGGTTCAGTGGAACAAGTCTGAATGTTTACAGCCAAATCGGTCTGGTCCTGCTGGTCGGCATTATCGCAAAAAACGGCATATTGATCGTGGAGTTTGCAAACCATTTGCGCGATGGCGGATTGAGCGTTCGAGATGCGGCCGAGCAAGCCGCACTGCAGCGTTTGCGCCCGGTCATGATGACCATGGTTTCAACAGTGCTTGGTGGCCTGCCATTGGTCCTGTCATCAGGCGCAGGCTCAGAGGCGCGCATTGCGCTTGGATGGGTTATTATTGGAGGGTTGGGCCTTGCAACTCTGGCCACCTTGTTTGTAACACCGGTAGTCTATCGGCTGCTGGCCGGATTTTCCACGTCCAAAGCAGCTGAAGAAAAACTATTGAATGATGAACTTTCAGCAGGGCCTGCAACCACCTAGAATCTGAACCCAATTAGGGATTAAATTCGACTTCAGACCCTGGCCTGCACTTTGTCAGTCACTCACTCGCCCACCCTTTGCCCGATGCAATTTGCAGTGTCAGCCACGCAGTGGTCAGTGTCTGTGTGGCTGCTGCCAGCGTCAAACGCGATGACGCACTGTTGCGTTCCGCATCCAGCAAATCGGTGAGATCGGTAACTCCGGCTTCATAGGTTTCGCGCGAGATTTCCAACACACGATCATAAGCCGCTGACGCACGCCGACCAGCTTCCACTGTTCGGCGGCCGCGCAGGTATTTGGTCTGGGCCGTTTGCACTTCCTGAACTGCCGTATTCACCGATTCACGCCAGGTCAGTTCCGCTTGTCTGGCAAGGGAAATTCTTTGGTCCCTGGTCGCCCGCAATGAGGGCTGGTTGAGAACCGGCAGGTTGAGCGTTGGTCCAAAGCTCCAGGTTGATGTTGAGGCAACTGAAATTGAACCATCAAGCGTGACAGAGGGATAAAGGTCCGCCTCGGCCATACCGATTGCCGCGGTCGCTGCTGCCAAATCTCGTTCTGCAGAATTGATATCTGGCCGGTTGCGCAGTAAATCAGCCGGTGTGCCATCGCCTGAATTTCGTTTCGGGACAGGCTGTGGCGCACCCTTTTGCAAAGATCGATAGAGCGGCTCTGTAGGCTCATCAAGCAGTGCAGCGACGCCGTAAACAGCGGTAAAGAAACTTGTCTCCAACGCTGGCAATCCAGCTTGCGCTTCTTCTAGCAGCGCCTCTGCATTGGCAACTTCCAAACGCCCTGCAGCGCCAACCTCCCTTTGCGCCTGCACGATTTCCAAAGTTTTTTGCAAAGAACTGATGGTTTGCCGCGTTAACGCCAAAGCCTCCTGATTGTAGCGTGCATCAATGTAATAGCCCACCAGACTGGTAAAGAAGTTCAGCCGTGCCGTGCCAACGTCGAATTGCGATGCCTGAAGTTGCGCTTTTGCCTGTTCGCGCGCACGTCTTTGCCTGCCAAAAATATCAAGGATGAGGCTTGCCGTGGCAGTCGCTGTTTTCTCAGAGTATGTGGAGATGTCATCGCCGCCCTGCCGTATGACCGAGCCGTCAAAATCACCGCTGGTGAGCGCAGCACCGCCCGTTGTGCCGAGCACCGCACGAGCGGCCACAACGCGCTCAACAGCGGTTTGAATGTCGATGTTTTGTGACAGCCCCCGTTCGACAAGTTGATTAAGCTGTCGGTCATTCAAATCCTGCCACCACGAACTCAGCGCCACATCAGCAATTGATTGGGTTGATCCTTCAACGAATTTGCTTGAGAGCCTGGCGTTTGGCGCATCATATTCGGGGCCAACAGAGGTGCATGATTGCAGGACAACTGTCCCGCAAAGCAAAATACAATATCGGGCTTTCAAATCACATACTCCGGGCTGTTGGGAAATTTGCGCGGACCAGAACAACGCCCTGAGTAGATAGAAAGTTAATATGTTAACATTCTGTCGTCCATATTAACTAGCTGTAATAAATCATCAATTTTTGTGACACAGTGAGCATTCGACTATGAACTGCAATGCTGGCCGGATGCGAAGCGTGCTTGAGTTGCGCTGCCACGCCTGAGCATCGCCAAACTATGTAAAGTCAGAATAATGCGAATGGAGCTGTGCAATCTGGCACCAGTGGTTAACCACTCACATCCCAAAAAACATACATTCAATTTGTTCATCCTGTGGCTTCCGACCACCGCAATGCGCAAAGATATTGGCGTTGGCAATTGACACTTCAACAGCCGTTAAAAATGCGCCACTGGAAATTTGCGTTAGTGAACCATTGGCCCAGTCACATTAATTTTGCGATTGATGGCCTGTTGACACTTTTAGCCGGCACATTGCACTTCCACCCTTCGGTTCAGGGACCTGCCTGCTTCATCGTCATTGCTTGCAATAGGGTCATCTTCACCACGCCCGGTCGCGGAGATTTGTGAGGCATCAATCCCAAGCGCTACCAGAGCCGCAACAACGGATTGGGAGCGGCGTTGCGACAAATCGCGATTATAGTCTTCCGCACCTTCGCTGGACGAATGTCCGATGATCTGGATACCCTTACCGCCATCCAGCAGCAGCCCGTCGTAAAGATCCGCAATAATGATCCGGGATGTCGGTCTGATGACATCACTGTCAAAGTCGAACCCGATCCCATGGACAATTGAGCCACAGCCAAGTTTTGGCGGCTCCTGCTCCAGACAGGAAAGCGCGTTGTCCGAATGGTCCCCATCATACTGTTTAAAGGGCGCGCCATTTGTCGAACGAAGCCCCCGGATTGCACCGTCTTCAGCTGCAATCAATATGAACTGCGAAGGTATACCCGCAGAATCCGTACCGAGTGCACGCAAAACACTGCCTTGTA
>CAZOCA010000341.1:0-4760 GCA_964578105.1 uncultured Pararhizobium sp. | reverse complement strand
GGTTGACCACGGCCAATATGCCCATCATCGGATCTGAGAATGAGAAGATCGACGTTGCCCCTGGTGCGACAGCTCCAAGGAAGACAATGCCAACAATCGCAATGCGCAGAACGTGCAGTGCCATTGGATTGCTTGTCATGAATGTCAGCGCGTTCTCACCCAGATAATAATTGTACATGATGGATGAGAAGGAGAAGAGGAAGATGGCGAAGGTCAGGAAGTACGCCGCCCAACTGCCAACATGGCTGACCATGGATTGTTGCGTGAGCGCGACCCCGTCAATGCCTTCCGCACCTGGTTGATAGACATCTCCCAGAAGGATCACAAAGGCGGTGCATGAACAGATGATGATGGTATCGATGAACACCGAAAAGCTCTGTGTGATGCCCTGACTGACCGGATGTTTGACATAGGCTGTTGCGGCCACGTTGGGGGCAGAGCCAAGGCCAGCTTCGTTTGAAAACAGGCCGCGGCGCAGTCCTTGTGCAATGGCGGCGCCTATGCCCCCGGAAACAGCTTCGCGAATGCCAAATGCATTTGCAACAATGTCCCAGATGACAGCGGGAAGCCCCGTAATATTGATCACAATGATGATCAAAGCCATTGCGATATAGCCAATTGCCATGATGGGAATGACGACATCGGCGGTCTTTGCGATGCGGTGAATACCGCCATAGATTATGAAGCCAGTTGCAATGGCCAACGCTGCACCGGTGTAAACGCGCGGGATGGACAGGCTGTCCAATGCGGCGCCGGCTACGGTGTTGCCCTGAAACGCGTTAAACCCAATGGCGAAGGATGCAATGAGACAGACTGCATAGATGATTGCGAGCCAGCGATAGTTCTCACCCAGACCATGTATGATCGTGCGCGCCGGTCCACCGCGATAGTCGCCTTCCGGTGTGGTGCGTTTGTACAATTGGGCCAGAGTCGCTTCGATCAGTGCGGTACACATACCGACCAGAGCAATCATCCACATCCAGAACACTGCGCCGGGGCCGCCAGCGGTGATGGCGACGGCCACACCTGCAATGTTGCCACCGCCGACACGTCCACCGACCGATACGAACAATGCTTCACGCGCGGTGATCTTCGTTGGATCCGCCGTTTCACCGTCGCCGGTGAGAACGCCGAACATCCGTTTGAAAAAGCGGAATTGCACAAAGCCACTGGCAGAGGTGAAAAATACGCCGAATATGACCAGGATGGGGATCAGTGCCCACCCCCATGTCAGATCATTTATGAGGTTAAAAATGGGATCTAGAAAGCTCATATGACACAGTCCCCTAATTGATGTGTTTTTTGTCTAGAACTGTCGAGCTTTTACCATTTTGCCGGCTAAGTCCAGACCATCTTGGGGGAAGCCAGTAAATATCACATTTTGCTTATTTCTTTGCCCTGTTGCTTCGTTTTGATATTGTAGAAGAGCTGCCATCGGCCTTTGCGCGCGGACGATTATGCTTTCAAAGCGCTCGGATACTGTTGTTGCGCGCGCTGTGTTCCAATTCTGCAAGGCCCAGAAGTTCCAGGACGGGTGAGACATAATTTGCGAACCGTCCTCTGTATCCTTTGCGCAATCCATAGTAGCCGCCCAAAGGATTTGTCTGGCTGCGCGCCCATGCCTCAACGGTGCCTTCCTTGACAGGTTTGCCTTCATCGGCATTGCCAAGCGGCATCCAATCCTTGTGGCTGAGCAGCATTTGATGGAGGTCTTCTATGCAGCGCAGTTGGTAAGACAATTTGGTTTTTCCGACTTGAACCACCAGTGCGGGCGGGTCGGCCTGTTCATCCTTCCAGGCCCTGTATTCTGAGGTGAGGGAAGGCGTTTTCAGGATCCAGGGGTCGTCTTCGGCGCCTGTTCCATAGGTTATCATGTTCATGTTGGAGCTCCTTCCGCGCGGCGTTTTACGCCATTGGCGAATTTTTCAAATGACGGATTGAGATCCGGCATGGACCGCCAGATCAATGGTGACAATGGTCCGGTGAATTCTTCGCGAATATGGAGTCGTGACCCCGTCGATGAAGCGGTGATTTCAAAGCGTCTCGTGCCGGTAAAAAGCCTCAAGGGCATGCCGCCTTTCCAGACCATGCGCCGGCCCGGTTCGAATTCAACCACTTTCAGGGCAAAGATCCTGTTCGGACTGGCTTCAGACCACACTCTAATGGTTTGTCCCAGGGCAATTTGGCCATCCAGGCGATTGATGCCGAGATTGCTTGTTTGCAGCAGTTTCGCATCGGTCAGGACGCGCCAGACTTCGCCAGGGGCCGCGTTGATGTCCCGCGTGATTTCGATGAAGTTCATGTCGGTTCCTTTTGTTTCCCGACCTTTGGATATAAACACCCTTATATGACATCTTATGTCTTATTTGGATTTGACACATGCGCGCTGCCCGATTGTTGCAAATGCTGCTTCTGTTGCAGAACCGGGGGCGCATGAGCAGTGCAGACCTGGCAGATGAGCTGGAAGTTGCCCGACGCACCATCCTGCGAGATGTTGATGCCATGACCGAAGCCGGACTTCCCATCATTGTCCATCGGGGCAATCAGGGCGGTATTGAACTGGGGTTCAATTATCGCACGCGTCTTACTGGCCTTGCCGCAGATGAAGCGGAGGCGATGGCTGTCATCCTCTTTCGTCCTATGGCCGAGTTGGAGCAGATTGGTCTGCACAAGGCCGCAGATCGCGCCCGGAGCAAATTGCTTGAATCGTTCCCCGATGGTGTGCGGGGCAGAGTTCAGCAAGCAAAACAGCGGTTTCAATTCCATGGCGCGGAGCGCGCGGACACCGATCCACGTATCTCCGCGTTGGCCAAAGCCGTCAGAGGGGCCAATGTTGTGCGCATCCGGGCGCGTTCGTCAGCGCCGCAAACCATTCATCCTGTTGGCCTTATCTGTCGCAAATCGGATTGGTGCGTGGTCGATGCGCGTGATCCTGAAAACCCGATCCCGCTGAATGAGTGTCACGATCTGAACATTTCATCGAAGACTTTTGAGGTCCCTTGACTGGCCCAATCGCAATCAGGCCATATCTTCAGTCTCAAGTCTGGGGTGGCACAGGATTGATATGCTTCGCGTGGTCTTCATGCGCCTTGTCATTGCCAAAATAAACCAGGACGTCGCCAGGCCCGATCGGATGGTCTGTTTTTACCGTGACCGTTTGCTTTGTTCCAGCACTCTGGATTGCCAGCAATGTCAGGCCATTGTGATCCATTGCATCAAACGTGGTTGGCGCCTCGTGTTTGTAAACGTGTTCAACAATGCTGTAGCCATCACTGATCTGGAATATCCGGTGATATCCGCGTTGCTCGATGTCGGTGGTGTGAGACAATATCCGACCTGTGATTTTTGACAGGAACCGGTCGAGTGTTTTGTTCAGCATGATGACGAAGGTCAGAATGATAGCCAGAACAATCATCATCACCTGAAACAGGACTGCCTCACCACGGTCACCTGCATCCATGAAAGCCACAATGAAAGTTGATGCGACCGAGACCAGGCCAAAATTTCCCAAAACCATCAGCGTGATCACAATGCGTCGCCGGATCGGATAATTGACGATCATTTCAGCTTCGCTGGTGGTGAAGCCCGTTCCGGTGAGCGCAGAAATGCACTGGAAACGGGCCACCGGCTCTGGCAAGCCGGTGAGCCGCATGGCAACCGTTGCCACTTTGATGATCAGCAGCGAGATCATAAGCAAAATTGCAATTGTTAAGGCGGCACCCATGTGTATTCTCCCCGCTGGCCGGTTTGGTGTTAGCGCTGGCCGACTTGGCCGATCTGGCCTGTCTGGCTGTAAAGGCCACCATAAGCTAAATCGGACATTTCGCGCTTCCAGCTTGTCAGATCGTCCGCGTTGAATTGTGACAGATGATCATGTCCGCAAGCACGTGCCATGACCTGCATCAACTCAACTGACGCTTCGAAGAAGTTTTTCAATTGCTGCGCGGATTTTTCCACAATCAGACGGTTGACCAGATGTGGCTTCTGGGTGGCGATGCCAACCGGGCAGTTATTGGTGTGGCAAGCACGCATGGCAATGCAGCCGATGGCCTGCATGGCTGAATTCGAGACGGCAATGGCATCTGCGCCCAGTGCCATGGCCTTGATGAAGTCAGCTGGTTTTCGCAGGCCTCCTGTGATTACAAGCGTTACATCGCTGCGGCCCGCTGCGTCCAGATGATGCCTTGCACGGGCAAGGGCCGGGATGGTGGGAACCGATATATTGTCGCGGAAGATGACGGGCGCGGCGCCGGTACCACCTCCTCTGCCATCCAGGATGATGTAGTCCACACCGACCTCAAGCGCGGCGTCAATATCCTTCTCGATATGTTGTGCCGACAGTTTGTAGCCGATGGGAATGCCACCTGTGCGGTCACGCACCTCGTCGGCAAACTCCTTGATCTGGCTGACCTCCGTCCAATCGGGAAAGCGTGACGGGGAGATTGCAGCTTCGCCTTCCGCCAGACCACGCACTTCAGCAATTTTGCCAACCACCTTATTGCCAGGAAGATGCCCGCCTGTGCCGGTTTTTGCGCCTTGTCCGCCCTTGAAGTGAAAGGCCTGAACCTTGTCCAACTTTTCCCATTCAAATCCAAACCGGCCGGACGCCAGTTCGTAGAAATAACGCGAATTTGCGGCCTGTTCTTCCGGCAACATACCACCTTCGCCGGAGCAAATGCCGGTGCCTGCCAGTTCAGCACCTCGCGCCAATGCAACTTTTGCGGTTTCGGACAATGCGCCATAGCTCATATCCGAGACGA
>CAZOCA010000340.1:0-4773 GCA_964578105.1 uncultured Pararhizobium sp. | reverse complement strand
CGGTATGCCTGCATCCATGATGGAGGTGATTACCGGTGGTGATGCAGCGGTGCGAAAAATCGCATCAGCAGCGGATCAGTTTCAGCCCGTCGAACTGGATGCCATCAACCTGCTGCCGCCACTGACCGAGCCAAAGGGCATTTTTTGTGTCGGCCTCAATTATGCAGAACATGAGCGGGAAGCGCCGGTCGCAGGGACTGATTATCCAACCATATTCCTGAGACTGGCCCGCAACCAGATTGCGCATGGGCAAGCCATGGTCGCGCCGGATTGCAGCCCGACGCTGGATTGGGAAGGCGAATTGGCTGCAATTATCGGCAAGCCGGGCCGACATATTGCGCCTGAAAATGCGTTCGACCATATTTTTGGCTACTCCATCTACAATGAAGCATCTGTACGTGAATATCAGCACCATTCTTCGCAATTTGGTCTTGGCAAAAATTTTGAAGGCACGGGTGCTTTCGGCCCCTGTATTGTAACGGCAGATGAATTTGGTGATCCATACACCCATCATATCAAGACGCTGTTGGACGAGGAGACCGTTCAATCGGCACAAATCAACACGATGCTGCACAGGATTGAAGATGTGATTGCCTATCTGTCATCCGCCACAACCCTGCAGCCGGGTGATATTATCTGCACCGGAACGCCAAGCGGCGTGGGTGCAGCCAGAAAACCACAACGTTTTATGACCGATGGCGAAACGGTCACGGTAGAAATATCGGGCATCGGATCCCTGACGAATCCGGTACACGCGGAATCGCGCCTTCAGGGCGCCTGAACACACTGAAAAAGGACTGATACATGAGCGATGAAAGCGATCTCCTGGAACTTGAAGCGGCCCGTTGTGCAGCTATTTCCGCGGGTGATGTAGTCACATTGTCAAAAATGCTGCGTGACGATTACATCCATGTTTATGGCGGTGGCCTGTCCAGTGGCAAAGAAGACTGGATCGAGCATATTGCCGAAGTTCCCCGCTTGCCGATCCGTCAGGAACTGAAGGTACGCCTCTATGGCGATACAGCCGTTCTGACCGGCAAGATGATCAACCGGATCCGCCCGGCAGAGAACGCCAAACCCAGTGATGCCATCGGCAAGCGGGTTCCTGTCAAAGAAGATGTTCAGGCCTTTGCCACACAGGTTGCCGTGCGTGAAAACGGCGTCTGGCAGTTCTGTTCCTTCCAGATGACACGCTGTGTCGACTGATTGAAGGGAGAGCTGAGGTGTCGCAGGCGAATACCGGCGTGTTAAAGGAAGCCAGCCCCAAGGGCAGCTTCCTGCCGCGCGATCCGCTTTTGTCTACGGTGAAAATCATTGTCATCGTGGCAATGCTGCTGCTTGCGATTCCGATCTGCTCGCTGGTCTATACAAGCCTCGTTGGCGAAGACGGTGTCACACTTTCAAATTTTGCTCTGGTGGCCGAGCACCCTCAATTCTGGCCGGCAATGGTCAACACATTATATGTTGGTGTCGGCACTGTTGTGGTGATGATTTTCTTCACCGTGCCGCTGGCCTGGATTTACACACGCACCGATCTGCCGCGCAAAAATGTGATGCTTGCGCTGATCACCATCAATGTTGCGATCCCCAGCTTTCTGGTTGCGATGGGCTATATCTTTATCTTCAATCCGAGCAATGGTCTGGTGAATGAAATCTGGCGCGTCATTGTGGGCGCGCGCCAGACCCCGTTCAATGTTTACAGCCTTGGCTGGGTCATATTTCTGCAAGGGGTTGCGCTCAGCGCACCGGCCTTTTTCATGATGGTGCCAACCTTTCAGGGCATCGACACATCGCTGGAAGAAGCGGCCTCTGCCAATAGTGTCAAACGCTGGACAGCGGCACTCTACATTGTGCTGCCTCTGGCCTCGCCTGCGATCCTGGCTGTCGCTGCCTATTACTTCATCATTGCGGTCGAGATGTTCGACTATGCCGGCATGCTGGCAACCCCGGCACGCACCTATGTGGCCGCCACCCTGCTCTATGCATTCATTCATGATGGCAGCGGTCTTCCGCGCTATGCCGAAGGCGCGTCTTTGGGGCTTATCATGGCTGCAGCGGCGATGGTCCTGGCCATTGCCTATCTTTGGTCCGTGCGCCATGCCGACCGCTATGTGGTGCTGACCGGCAAGCGGAAAGCACAGGCTTCGCTGAAGCTGGGCCGGAAAGGACGGCGCTGGGGCTGGGGCTTTGTGGGGACCTATTTTTTCCTGGGCACCGGTATACCGCTGCTGATGCTGCTTTGGGCGTCCGGCATGCCGTTTCTGCGCGTGCCATCCTGGGCCGCTTTGCAAAACTGGAATTTTCAGGCCTATGCCAATGTTATGCCGATGCTGCCGGGCCTTTTGAAGAACAATTTGCTGCTGATGATTACAGTGCCAACCATTGGTGTCACTCTGGCAGCGTGCATGGCCTGGGTTGGCACACGCTTCAAGAACCGCATGCGCAAGGGCATCGACATTGCCGTGATGGTGGCGGTGGCTGTGCCATCCATTGTCGGCGCGCTTGGCTTCCTGTTTTTCGGCCTGAGCATTAACAGCTATGTCGCGATTTATGGAACCATCTGGCTCATCGCGATTGCCATGGCAGCCCGCTACCTGACCTGGGCCAATCGCACGGTCTCTGGTGCCATGATGCAGCTTCATCCGGAAATCGAAGAAGCCTGTCAGGTCTCCGGCGTGCGACGTGGGCGCAGCTTCGTATCAGTGGTTCTGCCCAATGTGGCGCGCGCGCTGTTCATTTCCTGGTTCTGGCTTGCGCTTCTGTCAATGCGTGAACTGACCATTCCAATCATGCTGTCGCGCCGGGGAACGGATGTGTTTTCAACCGCAATCTGGGGCCTGAATTCATCGGGCATAACCGATGAGGCGGCCGCTCTCAGCGTCATTCTGGCGTGCATCATTCTGGTGCTCGTTACCCTGTTTCACTTCACCACGACCAAATGGATTGTCCGCACATGATTACCGGCACGTCCTTGAAAAAACGCTTCATCACCGACAAGGGACAGGTTGTGGATGCGCTCAACGATGTGTCCTTCACGGTCGCATCTGGCGAGTTCTATGTGCTGCTGGGGCCGTCCGGGTCCGGCAAAACCACAACCCTGCGCAGCGTGGCCGGTATTGAAACCGTTGATTCAGGCGAGATCCAGATTGACTCCCAAACCGTGTTCTCTTCTACGGACGGGCTGAACATTCCGCCGGAAGAACGTCCAGTTGCGATGATGTTTCAGTCCTATGCGCTGTGGCCACATATGGATGTCTACAACAACATCGTGTTCCCGCTGCGCAAAGGCGTGCGCCGGGTTGCCGCGCCGGAGATTGAACGCCGTGTGAAGGCCATTACCGAGACGCTGCAACTGGAGCCCTATCTGCGCCGCCCCATTTCGCAATTATCCGGCGGCCAGCAGCAGCGTGTTGCGCTGGCACGGGCGCTGGCTCTTGAACCGGCTGTGCTGCTGATGGATGAGCCGCTTTCCAACCTGGACGCAAAATTGCGAATCCAGTTGCGGATCGAAATCAAGAAAATCACCCGGACGCTTGGTATCACCACGCTCTATGTGACCCATGATCAGGTCGAAGCCATGGTAATGGGCGATCGGATTGCCGTGATGGATGGCGGCCAGATTGTCGAAGAAGGCACGCCGGAACAGCTTTACAAAAGGCCAGCCAGTGAATTCGTTGCGAAGTTTCTGGGGGAGATGAATTTCATACCCGGCTCTTTGGAACAGATGGCCTCTGGGGAACAAGAGAGCTCTGGCGACACACTATCTGCCCAGACGCCGTTTGGAACAATTCCGATCGAAGCGGCAGATGCAGCCGGTCTCGGCAAGACAATCAAGCTGGGATTCAGACCAGAAGACGTGCAGGTGGGCGCGCGGCCGGATGGCGTCTCGTTCAAAACCCGGGTGACGCAGAGCTACTACATTGGTGATGCATTGCTGTGCGACATGATGGTTGGAGATCATGGATTCACCGCCCGGCTGCCCAACACATTCCATTTCAAGGAAGGGGACGAAACGGAGGTGAGTCTGAAACATTCGGACTTCAACGTTTTTCCCAATTCTGAATCCTGACTGCATATCAGACTACCAACGGAGGAAAGACTATGAGACTGACTTTGAAAACATTGCTGCCTCTGGCAGCAGCAGCCGCGATGAGCATGACGTTGCCTGCAGCGGCCCAAAGCACACTGGATGAAATTGTCAAAAAGGCCGGCGAAGAAGGCACTGTTGCCATCAATGTCAGCACGACCCGGTTTCCGGCAACCGCGGGCCCCGGCCTCGGGAAAGCCCTGTCTGAGAAATTTGGCGTCAAGATTGATGTTGAATTGATCAACAATTCCCCAGTGCCCGTTATGGCAGGTCAGGTGATCGAAGAAACCAAAGCAGGCATCACGCCAAGCTTTGATCTGTTCCCGTTGCCACTGTCTTTCACCAAGGCCATTGGTGAAGGTGGTGCCATTGAAAAGATCGACTGGGCCGGCATTGGCGTTGATGCGGACTTCATTGACCCCAATGGCAATGCCGTTTGGATCGATACAGTTCCACGCGCTGTGTTTTACAACACCGATCTCGTCAAGGGCGATGACATTCCGACAAAACTGGAAGATCTGCTTGATCCGAAATGGAAAGGCAAGATTGCCGGGCCCGGCTTCGGTGATGCTTATGGCATGGTCAGCGCGCCTGTTCTGTGTGAGGAAAAAGCCGCGGAATGGTTGAAGGCAATCTATGATGATCAGGGGCTGACTGTCATCCGGTCCATGAGTGAAGTGCCAAAC
>CAZOCA010000339.1:0-4790 GCA_964578105.1 uncultured Pararhizobium sp. | reverse complement strand
TTTCCATATGGCACCACTTGTCGAATCTGTTTCACGGGACTGCCATTTTGCTTTTCTGTCGGATAATTCCTGATCACTCAGATGAACGGCCAGTACGCCTTCAACGGCGTCAATTTCAATAACATCGCCATCCTGGAGCAGTCCGATTGGTCCGCCGACTGCCGCTTCCGGGCCAACATGACCGATGCAGAAGCCGCGGGTTGCGCCGGAAAAACGACCATCAGTGATCAAAGCAACCTTGTCTCCCATGCCCTGCCCATAGAGCAACGATGTGGTTGAAAGCATTTCCCGCATGCCGGGTCCGCCTTTTGGTCCTTCATAGCGGATCACCAAAACGTCACCTTCTCTGTAGGTCTTGTTCTTGACCGCTTCAAAACAGGCTTCCTCGGAGTCAAAACAACGGGCTGGACCTGTAAATTTCTGATTGACCATGCCAGCCACTTTTACAATGGCGCCCTCAGGTGCAAGATTGCCTTTGAGGCCAACCACACCGCCGGTTACAGTGATAGGATCATTGGCAGGACGAACGACATCCTGATCAGGGTTCCAGGACACTTTCGCCATATTCTCTGCAATTGTTCGTCCGCTTACGGTTAAACATTCGCCGTGCAGGAAGCCTTGATCCAGAAGGGTCTTCATCAGCAGAGGAATGCCGCCTGCTTCGAACATATCCTTGGCAACATATTTGCCACCTGGCTTCAGATCGGCAATGTACGGTGTGCGTTTGAATATTTCGGCGACATCGAACAGATCAAACTTGATGCCGCATTCATGGGCGATAGCAGGCAGATGAAGCGCTGCGTTGGTTGATCCACCAGAAGCTGCAACCACAGTTGCTGCGTTTTCCAACGCTTTTCTGGTGACGATGTCACGCGGGCGGATATTGTCCCGAATGAGTTCCATAACTTTTTCGCCGGCGGCAAAACAGAAACGATCACGCATTTCATAAGGTGCAGGTGCGCCAGCAGAATATGGCAGCGCAAGGCCAATAGCCTCTGACACGGTCGCCATTGTGTTTGCGGTGAATTGCGCACCACAAGCGCCCGCAGATGGACAGGCCACCTGCTCCAGCTCTGTCAAATCTGCGTCGGACATGTTGCCTACGGAATGTTGGCCAACGGCCTCAAACACATCCTGAACCGTAACGGGTTTGCCACGGAAGGTTCCCGGCAGGATTGAACCGCCATAGATGAAAACGGATGGTACATTCAAACGCACCATGGCCATCATCATGCCTGGAAGAGATTTATCGCAGCCAGCAAGGCCAACGATTGCATCATAGCAATGGCCGCGCATGGTCAGTTCGACAGAATCAGCGATTACGTCACGCGAGACAAGAGAAGCCTTCATGCCCTGATGGCCCATGGCTATGCCATCAGTTACCGTGATTGTTGTGAATTCGCGTGGGGTCCCGTGGTTTGCGGCAACGCCTTTCTTAACGACCTGCGCCTGCCGCATAAGGGAAATGTTACAGGGTGCAGCCTCATTCCAGCAGGTGGCTACGCCAACGAAGGGTTGGTGAATCTCGGTATCTGACAAACCCATTGCATAGTAATATGACCGATGCGGCGCGCGCGCCGGGCCTTCGGTGACATGCCGACTTGGCAGTTTTGATTTGTCGATTACGCGTGTGCTCATGCTTAAGAACCCAATTTCCCTGTTTGCCTCAATTGTATCGATTGTGCTGATTTAGTTGTCACACCTTGTGTCCAACTGACACGAATTTTCTATGACAACTCCACCGCACCCTTCCACCCTATCGTCTCTGCTAAAGCTACGACCCCAACGCCGGATGCAATAAGCAGAGTGCTGTCTGATACAGCTTTTGTGGCAGTATCGGGGCAAAAGGTTCTGAATTGGTTGTAGCCTAGATGTTACATCGTGGCTGTTGCCAAAACGCCACAGAATGGCACACGCAAATGTGCTGCATGGGGTCAGACCGATTTCAATTGGTCCAACCCTGTCGCCTATTCAACTTTAGGTTGCGATATTTTAATTGGCAGCTTCCAGGCGGTCTATTGCGCCTAGCAGCATGTCGCGTTTTTCATTGGCTTCCTGAAGGCGTGCCCGCTCTTGTGTCACAACTTCTTCGGGTGCGCGGGCAACGAATTTTTCATTGCCGAGTTTGCCGTTGATTTTTGCGATATCCTGTTCGACCTTACCAATATCTTTGGTCAGGCGTTGCTTCTCCGCATCGATATCAATGACCCCTTTCAAAGGCATGCAGGCAACTGCTTCGCCAATGATGATCTGAGCGCTGCCTTCAGGCGTGGATTCGTCAAAGCTGACGACATTCAAACGTGCCATGCGCATCAACGCCGACAGGTTTTCTTCGGTTCTGCGCCGTGTTTCAGCATTGGCGCCAACCATGACGATATCGGCCTTGGCTCCCGCGGGCACATTCATCTCGGTACGAACGGAACGAATGGAAGAAATAGCCTCAATCAGCCAGTTGATATCATCAGCTGCCTGCTGGTCTGTCAAAGCTGCAGACGGCCAATTTGTTGTTACCAACATCTCGGTTCTTGCGCCATCTCCGGTCACTTCCCACAGTTCCTCGGTGATGAACGGCATGAAGGGGTGCAGCATTTTCAGGATTTCGTCGCGAGTCCAGGCAACAACAGCTCTGGCCTCTGCCTTATCTGCATCGTCCTCACCCATCAATGCGGGCTTTGAAAGCTCTATGAACCAGTCGGCGAATTTGTGCCAGACAAACTGATAGGCAACGTTGGCTGCATCATTAAAGCGATAGCTCTTCAATGCTAAATTGATGGCTTCAATGGTTTGACCACATTCTGTAATGATCCAACGATTGAGGGGATTTTTTGCGGAGTCCGGCGAGAAATTGGCCGGGATTGAACACTCGTTCATTTCGGCAAAGCGCGCGACATTCCAAAGTTTCGTGGCAAAGTTTCGATAGCCTTCAACGCGATTGGTGGCCAGTTTTATGTCTCTGCCCGCAGCGGCCATGGCACAAAGTGTAAAGCGCAAAGCGTCGGCACCATACTCTTCGATCAAATCGAGTGGATTGACGACATTGCCCTTGGATTTGGACATCTTTGCGCCGTGCTCATCGCGGACCAGGGCATGGATGTAGACTGTGTGAAATGGCTCTTCATCCATAAAATGAAGGCCCATCATCATCATCCGTGCAACCCAGAAGAAGATGATGTCAAACCCGGTGATCAAAACGTCTGTCTGATAATAGGTTTTCAGCTCTTCCGTCGTATCTGGCCAGCCCAAAGTTGAGAATGGCCACAGCGCTGAGGAGAACCAGGTATCGAGTACGTCTTCGTCCCGCGTCAGTTCGACAGCCTCACCATAGTGGCTCTTGGCTTTCTCAGCTGCTTCAGCTTCTGACTTTGCTACAAAGACCTTTTCATCAGGTCCGTACCATGCAGGAATTTGATGACCCCACCAAAGTTGACGTGAGATACACCAGGGCTGAATGTTCTCCATCCAGTCGTAATAGGTTTTGTCCCAGTTTTTGGGGACGAATTCAGTGCGTCCTTCACGAACAGATGCGATGGCTGGTTTTGCCAGCGTTTTCGCGTCGACATACCATTGGTCTGTCAGGAATGGTTCTATCGGTACACCGCCGCGGTCACCATGGGGAACAACATGGGTGTGTTCTTCGATTCTATCGAGCAGGCCCAACTCATCCATAGCGGCGACAATTCTCTTGCGCGCAACGAAACGGTCAAGTCCATGATAGGCGTCAATTGCAGCTTCCATCATAGCGCTGTTCTCATCAGGAACGCCAATTTGAAAGTCCTCATTGCCCTTAAGGGCAATGGATGCATCAACCGCCATGATATTGATCGCAGGAAGGTTATTGCGCTTGCCGACTTCAAAATCGTTGAAGTCATGCGCTGGCGTGATTTTAACAGCACCGGAACCGGCTTCCGGGTCGGCATATTCGTCTGCGACAATAGGAATATGCCGTCCAACCAATGGGAGTTCGACGGATTTTCCGATCAGATGCGTATAGCGTTCATCGTCGGGATGAACCGCGATAGCTGTATCGCCAAGCATTGTTTCCGGCCGTGTGGTGGCAACCGTGATGAACATGCCCTCTTCCCCAACCAATGGGTACTTGAAGTGCCACAGATTGCCATTTGTCTCGCGCTGCTCAACCTCAAGATCTGAAATAGCGGTCAGAAGGTTCGGGTCCCAATTAACCAGGCGCTTGTCCTTGTAGATCAGCCCCTCCTCGTAGAGGCGGACAAACACTTCAAGAACGGCCGCTGAGAGGCCCTCATCCATTGTAAACCGTTCGCGGGACCAGTCGCAGGAAGCACCCAGTCGTTTGAGCTGCCCCAGAATGGTGCCACCGGATTCGGCTTTCCAATCCCAGACCCGTTCAATGAATTTCTCACGGCCCATGTCACGTCGACCAGGCAATTGATTTTCCATCAATTGGCGTTCGACGACCATTTGTGTCGCGATGCCGGCATGGTCCATGCCTGGTTGCCACAAGACATTCTGCCCAAGCATGCGGTTCCAGCGAACGAGAATGTCCTGCAACGTGTTATTCAGTGCATGTCCCATGTGCAGGGAACCGGTGACATTGGGTGGGGGTATGACAATGCAAAAGCTGTCTTCACCCTGTTTCGCGCCGGACCCGGCAGCGAATGCATTCGCGGCTTCCCAACCGGAATAAATGCGCGGTTCAACTTCGTTGGGCTGATAGGTTTTTTCTAACATTGAGCTCTCGGATATCCAGTATGGGAATTTGTCTGGTGGGTTATGCCCTGCATGGGTGAGTGTCAACCATTTGACGGTCAATG
>CAZOCA010000338.1:0-4794 GCA_964578105.1 uncultured Pararhizobium sp. | reverse complement strand
GGTTAAGGTGCAGCCAACCTGCGATGACACGCACAAAGTGCCGCGACCTTCTTCGGGAATATAAACCGTTTCAATATCCACCGGTGCGCCCGCACCGCGCGGTGGAAAGCGAAACAACCATTTGCGGGTGCCGTCGACAGAAATCTGCTCTTCAATGATCTCTGGGCGATCCAGCGAAAAGCGCTCGGTAAGATCAGCGCGCAGTGCTTTCGACAGATTGGTCATATCGCTGAAGTCTGAAATGCCCCGCACATAGATCCAATACCAGATCTGCTGAACGCGCATCTTGGCCTGTCTCTCGGGTACGCCCGCAGCAATCAAGGCTGGGATCATCTCATCACGAGACAGGCCCACCAAATTTGGCTTTTCCACCATCGGTTTTGGGCGTTCAGCAACCACAACAGCAGGCGCGTTGGTGTTTTTCGCTGCAATATCCAGAGAAACAGTCATTTTTTTGGCCTCTTAAATGAGAGGCATTCCTTATCAGGTGTGCTCTGAAAGAAAAAGGGGCAAAGAAAAAGCGCCGAAGAAAAAGCAGCAAGGAAAAAAAGCCAAAGAAAAAGGCGGGGACTGGCCCCGCCTTATCATCTCAAACCTCAGGTGGGTAGGATTAGCCGCCACACACTTTGATAAGCTCATTGAGGGCAGCCGTAACGCCGAGCAATGAATATGTGTCTGTGGTCAGTGTGCCTCTTGCAGAGGTGCCCTTGACGATCATGTTCGAACCGCTCCGCATGGATGCCACAAGGCGATCCTGTTCGGCCTGGTCGCGTATCCATGCGCCATCATCCTGCGTGAACAGATTGAATGTGTCGGTGCCGATCTCAACCGTTGTCATCGAGCCTTCTTTGAAAGGATAGCCGGTGATAACGCTGATCTCATTACGCACGCCTTCCCCAGGGCGTTGGCTTACAAAGAAATAAATTTCATCTCTGTTGACGCCTGCTGGCTGAGTTTCCTTCGGCTGTGTGATTGCGTAGCAGACTCGGCCATTACTGGAATTGTAGGTATAAGCTGCCCAATCCCTGAATTGGCCAATTGGGGAAGGTGACTGTGCAAATGCGGTCGGAACCGCCATCAACGCAACCAGACCCGCTACGATCAGAGCTTTGAAATGTCTTTTAAATCCGGATGTCAATGTCATGGCTGCCATCATGATGAACTGTCGTGTCCTAAATTAAGTTTGTGTGTCTTTACGAAGCTTCTACGTCTATTTCACATCAAACGACCCGTTTCAGACTTTATCTGAATTAGACCTGATTCTTTTTTGTCTGCTCTTTTATCGCGATCTGTGGCTAATTGAAAGTGCAACGCCAATTGCGCGCAAACCAGCATAACGCTTCTAAACTGCCAGAATTATCCTTACTAAACCGTGAATATGACGCCAAAAATACGTTTCACAGCCACAATTCTGTGGGATGTGATCCACAGAAACGAGCCTTGATCTGTCTTAAACCGCAATTTGTGACGAGAATATGTGTAAAGTGGGATCCAGGAGCAACAATTTGGCTGCGCTACATTAACACTTCCTAACCTATGCTTTGCTTGCAATAATAGCGCGAACATCGCATGGTTTTTTGGTCAGCCGATACAAATTCAAACTGGGTCTCTTGATGTGTGTCGCACATGTCAGGCGTCTTCAGCAATCGGGCACCACGAGCAAGAAGCAAGCGTCAACGATAAAAGACTGCGACAGAGTAGGGAATGGGCGGTTATGTCGGCTGAGACGGGCAGGAATCGTTTAGTGCAGAACGACATGTGGCTCTGTTGCCGGGGCCATGTGATACCCCATGCCATGATCCCCATACCTGTAAGCGCTATGCCATTCTGTTTATGTCATGCCGTAATGCTCCAACCGGCAAGGCCGATATGACGAATACTATTCAGTCAGACAAATCTGCCAACCCTGCCGCACATGTGAGCGTCACCAGCCCAGATGTGAGCAGTCGTGCAAAAACTTTTTCCCGACTTGCCCGGCGCGTCGCTGAAACTCAGGACCAAGCTGCTTTTGAGGAAATATTTGATTATTTTGCGCCGCGACTGAAAGCCTATCTCTTGCGTCTTGGCGCGCAAGGCGGTCAGGCGGAGGAGTTGGTGCAAGAGGTCATGATTACCCTTTGGCAAAAGGCCAATTTATTCGATCCATCCAAATCATCCCTGTCTACTTGGTTGTTTCGGGTTGCAAGAAACCGGCACATAGATTCCCTGCGTCGCGAAAAACGTGGCGAGCTGGATGAAGATGATCCGTATCTTCAACCTCAGGGAGAGGTGGATGCTGGAGAGCAGATGGATGCGAACCGGCGCGACGAGCGTGTGCGCGAATGCCTTAAGGCATTGCCTGAGGAACAGCTTTCTCTGGTTCGTCTTGCGTTTTTCAAAGGTCTGAGCCACAGCCAGATTGCGGAAGAAGCCAATCTTCCACTTGGCACTGTAAAATCCCGCATCCGGCTTGCGTTTTCAAGGTTACGCCGCAGCTTGGAAACAGAGCCCGGCATTGACCTTGAGTGACGTTCTTCGGAAACCCACTTCGTCTAAAGTTGTTATGTTGAAAGTTGGCCTGTCTCAGGTCTCATCGTGATCCTGCAATGCAGTTCTGGCCTGTTCCTTATGCGTGTCTTTGATATGCGGGCCAACCAGCGCAAGAACAGCCAACAGCACTGACGCGTCATCGGCAAATCCGACAAATGTCAGAACATCGGGGATGGCATCAATCGGCATCACGAAATACGCCAGGGCACCTACAAGTGCCGCACGCACACGAAACGGTGTGGCTGGATCCATGGCGCAGTAATAGGCGGCAACAACATCTTCCATGAACGGTATGTGTCGCAGTGCCTTGCGGACTGTCGGCCAGAAGCGCTTTCTGACGCGGCCCTGCTGTCCTTCAAAACTGCCTTTGACATGCTCCCGCACTTTCTCAGGAAGAATGATTTCTCCTTCAAGAACGTCTTTGGGTTCAGTGTCCGGATTATCTGTCGACATGGCTATCCCCTCTATCACCCTGGTCACAGCAACTTTTACGCGTCAGCGATCTTATCCATGGCTTTGGCCAGTTTTATGTCAAGTTCGCTCAAGCCATTACAATCATGGGTGGTCAGCGTCACATTGACGGTTTTATAGACATTCGACCATTCAGGGTGATGGTTCAACTTTTCTGCAATCAGGGCAGACTGGCTCATGAAACCGAAAGCCTGGACAAAATCCTTGAAGACAAATTGTCTTGAAATCGCATCGCGATCGTCATCAAGGCTCCAGCCGCCAAGTTCTGTCAATGCTGCGGCCCGGGCCGCATCCGTCAATTTTTCTGCCATTTGTTCTCTCTTATTTGCCATCCACTGTTCTTCTATATAGGTGCCTGCATTGCAGGTTGAAGGTTTGTATGGTGTTGGCTCATGGCAAATGCGGATTGCTTTGAGCCACACATCTTGCCCGCAATGGAATTCCTATCTATCACAAGCCTTGCAATTCAACCCATGCAGAACGGCCCCGATTTTGCTTCCCGAATTCATCTATTCACCGCCATTGGATACCGGATTGCAGGTGGTGCATCACGATGATGATCTTCTGATTGTCGACAAGCCTTCGGGGCTATTGAGCGTGCCGGGCAAGGCAAAACATCACGCAGATTGCCTTGAAGCGCGTGCGAAAGAGGCATTCCCCAATGCCCTGTTGATTCACAGGCTGGATCTGGACACATCGGGAATAATGGTATTCGCCATGAACCGGGCAGCGCAGCGACATCTCGGATTACAATTCGAGCGACGTCACATTGAAAAGCGTTATGTTGCGCGTGTGGCTGGCAGGCTGGTCACAGACATGGGCCAAATTGACCTGCCATTGATCTGTGACTGGCCGAACCGGCCGCTGCAAAAGGTGGACTGGGACGTCGGGAAGGCCGCACAGACGCGGTTCGAAGTCCTGTCGCATGAAGAAAACGCGACGAGGCTGGCGCTTCATCCCAAGACCGGCCGCTCCCACCAACTCAGGGTCCATTGTCTGGCCATCGGGCATCCAATTCTGGGTGATCCGTTTTATGCGCCGGCAGGTGTTCTGGCACAGGCTGACCGCCTGCAACTGCATGCCGAAAGCCTGTCACTGTTTCATCCCAATGGCGGTGCGCGCCTCAGTTTTTCGGTCCCCGTACCGTTTTGATAACAGGCCCGAATGATTCAAGGTATGTTAATAAAAAACCACGCATTTGACACAATTTTTCCGTGCTGCGGTCGACTTTACAATTCATCGTAACTTCAACTTGGAAAACGTTGAAGGGACGTGTCATGTCATCATCGCTACTCGCCATCGGCACGAGATTTGGTTTAAGTGAGGCTTGGTTTCTGTCATTGCTTCTGACAATTGCATTTTGTTGCATGGTATTTGCTGTCGCTGCGCTGCTGCGACAAAGCTACAAGGATCAGAAGCCGGAAGTTCAGCGTGTTCGGCGCCAGCTACGTTCCAAATTCGACCACTAGGGTCTGAAATCAATTCAACCTCCCAATTAAGTCCAGACCCGGGAACAAAATGGGCTCTGGACCTTGGCGATCTCATAGACATGCCCCATTTGAAACTCATCTCATTTGGTTTGTGGAGCGGTATCATGGAACGTTACGGGAAATTGGCACTGGGTCTCATCTGTCTTTCTGTTGTGGGCGGATCTTTTAAACTTGGCTGGACAGGCGAAGCGGCTGCAGCAACGACAGTCTTTGAAAAACAGGACCTTGATCAATGGTCTGGAACGTTTTCGGCGGAAGATACAGTTTTGGATGTCACCGCAATTGCCCTTGGTCTGGAAAACCC
>CAZOCA010000337.1:0-4803 GCA_964578105.1 uncultured Pararhizobium sp. | reverse complement strand
ACGGTTAGCGGCATGAAGCAATGTTCCGCCGTCTCGCGCACGACATCCAGCAAAATGCCACGGTCTTCATGGCTTGCCGTGATGTCGAGAAAACACAGCTCGTCGGCACCGGCAGCATCATAGGCGATAGCGGCCTGAACCGGATCACCTGCATCAATCAGATCGACAAAATTGACGCCCTTGACGACGCGGCCTTCCTTGACATCAAGGCATGGAATGACACGGATTTTCAGCATCATGCAGCTTTCTTCAACAGGGTCAGGGCTTCGGCCGGATCGATCCGGCCATCATAAAGCGCCCGTCCGGAAATGGCACCTTCCAGAATCTGCGCGTCGCCTTGCGTCATTCTTTGAATGTCATCCATGGAGGCAAGACCGCCCGATGCAATCACCGGAATGGAAACATGATTGGCAAGCTCCAATGTGCTGTCCCAATTAATGCCGGCCAGAACGCCATCCCGGTCAATATCGGTGTAGATGATGGCTGCAACGCCTGCATCTTCAAACCGCTTGGCCATGTCCAGAACCGTCAGATCAGATGTTTCGGCCCAGCCTTCCACGGCCACATGGCCGGAGCGGGCATCAATGCCAACGGCAATTTTTCCCGGAAATTCAGCACAGGCCTGCCGCACAAGAGAAGGGTCCCGCACAGCAATGGTTCCCAAAATGACCCGGGCAAGCCCTTTTGAAAGCCAGGCTTCAATGTGATCCAGAGTGCGAATGCCGCCACCCAACTGCACCGGATTGCTTGTGGCGGCCAAAATCGCATCCACAGCTGCGCCATTGCGGCTTTCACCGGCAAATGCACCATCCAGATCCACCACATGCAACCATTCAAAGCCCTGATCTTCAAAGGCTTTGGCCTGAGCGCCGGGACTGTCATTGAAGACGGTCGCCTGATTCATGTCACCCAGTTTCAGGCGCACGCACTGGCCGTCTTTCAAATCAATGGCTGGAAAAAGGATCATGGGTTCAATTCGTTTCTCTAAAAGCAATCATGTCAGGCGGTGGCAGCCACTGCATCAATCTGTGCCCGGCTTTTCGCTGGCCACCAATTCAGGAAATTACCAATCAGCGACAGGCCAAGCTGCTGGCTTTTTTCCGGGTGAAATTGTGTGCCGATCAGATTGTCACGCGCCACGATGGCCGTGACCGGACCACCATGATCCGTCAAGGCAACAATATGATCCGGATTCTCTGGCACCATATGATAGGAATGGACAAAATAGGCGTTGAGCCCGTCGGGGCCCAATTGAATGCCGTCACAGACCGGATGTGCGCGCTGCTCAAGAAGCGTGTTCCACCCCATTTGCGGGATTTTCAGCTCCGGGTCACTGGGCTTGATGGGAACCACATCTCCCGCAATCCACCCCAGACCATCACAGACTTCCTTTTCCAGGCCACGGCTGGCCATCAACTGCATGCCAACACAAATGCCGAAAAACGGTACTGCGCGCTGTTCCACACTGTCGCGCAAAGCCTCCACCAGGCCATCGATCGCAAACAAGCCAGCGCGGCAATCGGCAAATGCACCAACCCCGGGCAATACGATCCGATCAGCCTTTGCAACAAAATCGGGATCATCGGTCACCACAATGTCTGCGGCAATGTCGCGTTCCCGCGCAGCCCGCTGGAAGGATTTTTCCGCAGAGCGCAAATTGCCGGACCCGTAGTCAATAATCGCGACACGCATCGATTGGCTCATGACTGATATCCGATAATATTTGGTGTCGCAGATTTTGCACGAATAGAGGGAATTCCCGAAGTCACGCGCACAGGTGTGTTCGCCGATTTACGCTCTTCGGCAAGACTGGCGAAAAACCGCTCTTCCGCATCCTCAAGATCATACGCTGACACCACACCTGCCAGACGCCACCCTTTGGCATTCAGCCGCCAGCGCCGCAATGTGCTGGCCTCCAGCGCAATGCCAAGACCAAATAGAAAATTGACGATGGAAAGGGCCCAAAAAGGAGCAATTTCAGTCGCAAAATCCAACAAGACCAGCGCAGCAATATACAGCGCCAAGCCCAGCCATTGGCGGTACCAAAGCAGCCAGAGCGGCGGCGCAATCAGAGCCACAAGATGAAACCCGTCGCGCACGAAAACAGCTTTTGACAAGCGCTCGTCCTGCGATGGCGAAGGCGGTGTGTGAACAGTATAAGACTGCATCCGGAACCTCTTTAAAGGGTGCCTTTGGTGGAAGGTATCTTGCCGCTTTCACGGCTATCCATGGCAATCGCAACCCGCAAGGCTCGTGCGACCGCTTTAAAGGCGCTTTCCGCAATATGGTGATTATTCTCACCATAGACACCCTCAACATGCAGCGTCAGCCGTCCATTCATGGCAAATGCCTGGAAAAACTCGCGCACCAGTTCGGTATCGAAATTGCCGATTTTTGCAGCATTGAAGGCAAGGTTCCAAACCAGAAACGGTCTGCCGGACACATCGATCGCTGCCCGTGACATGGCTTCATCCATGGGCAGATCGGCCGAGCCATAGCGGGTAATCCCGGCACGGTCGCCCAGCGCATCATTCAGCGCCATACCAAGCGCAATGCCGACATCTTCCACCGTGTGGTGGTCATCAATATGCAGATCGCCGTTGGCCCGGATTTTGAAATCCATGCCACTGTGACGTGCCAATTGCTCCAGCATATGATCGAAAAATCCGACGCCGGTTTTAATGTCATACTGTCCGGTTCCATCCACCGTGACAGACACGTCTATGTCTGTTTCACTGGTCTGTCTGGACCGGCTGCCAATGCGGTTGCTCATAAGGCGAACTCTTTTGCTTCTCTGCCAATGCGCTGGCCTTTTATCAGGCTAAGGATTCAAACGCCAGCATTTGCATTGCCGCATTCTGACCAGAGTTAAGAGCGCGCTTCCCTTTGGCGATTTGCAAGCATTTGAACAAAGCCCTGTGTCTTGCGGGCGCTCTCTATGCGCCATGTCAGGATTTTACCAATCAACTCGCGGCATGTGTCGGCATGAGCCGCACTGTCCCACAAATTGACGCGCTCTCCCGGATCGCTTTCCAGATTGAACAATTGGCCTTCTTCACTGTCAACAAAATGAACCAGTTTCCATGGGCCACTGCGAACCATGGTCATAAAATTTGTTTCCATCACAACCCGGTCATTGGCATGCTCTGAAAACACGCAGTCGCGGTCGGCCTTGGAGTTTCCAAACAACAGATCACCCAGAGATTGGGCTTCCATCCATGGCGGTATACCGGTTCCGGCAACTTCAAGAATGGTCGGGCCGAAATCCATCAAAGACACCAAATCGGCATGGCGGCTGGCTTTTTCAACTTTCCCCGGCCAGCACAGGATCGCCGGGACATGGACACTTTGCTCATACATGGTCCATTTCTGCGAATGGCCGTGATCATTCAGGCAGTCGCCATGGTCTGAAGTAAAGATGATGACCGTATCATCCAGCACGCCGCGCCTGTCCAGCGCATCGACAATTGCACCAATTTGCGCATCTATCATGGACACATTGGCATAGTAGCAAGCCCGCTGCCGGTGTAATTGTTCCTGGCTGGGTGCCTCCAGATGCACAATTGCATCTCGGTCATTGTCCAACTGATTCTGGCGAATGGCTCTCAGCGGCGCTGGCTGGCTGGCCAGATCATAATCCAGAATGGCCTCCGGCAAGTCACGACCCAGATATGTGTCCAGATAGTCCTGCGTTGGGTCATAGGGCGGATGTGGCCCCGGAAATCCAATCTGAAGAAAGAACGGCTCCTGACCACTATACCGGTCAAGCCACCAGCAGGCGGTCTCACCTACGAACACATCGGAGTGCAGATCTTCGTCCAGTTCCCAGACAAAGGCTCCCAGACTTTCATTATAGTCCGGCCGTTTGCGATAGGACACGCGAGAGGGCTTTTGAGCTTTGCGCGCCTTCAGCGCCTTGTCCCAATTATCCAGGTAAAATGGCAAATTGGGGTGGTCACGATCCTTGTTTTCAACAACATGCCGTTCATGAAACCCGAATGCGCCTTCAACCGGATTGGTGTGCATTTTGCCCACATTCACGCAGCGATATCCGACCTTTGCAAGCTCTTCCACCCAGCAATAGCTCCACGGTTCCTCATTGCGAAAAACGCCATTAGTGTGCGGGTATGT
This sequence comes from uncultured Pararhizobium sp., assembly GCA_964578105.1. Taxonomy (GTDB): domain Bacteria; phylum Pseudomonadota; class Alphaproteobacteria; order Rhizobiales. The sequence continues at coordinate 672 of CAZOCA010000337.1, read as the reverse complement.
GCCACTGAAAAGAGCGGCTCGTGACGGCGAGCAGGAAGGTGCGGGAACATACATGTTTTCAAAGACGGCACCGCGCTGAACCAACAGGTCCAGATTGGGCGTGTCCATATGCTCAAAACCATTGGCTGCAATTGTATCAAGCCGTTGCTGATCGGTCAGAATGAAAACAATATTCGGTTGTTTCGCCATGTCGTCACCAATATAAGCCCGCGTCCCAACCTGTCTATCGCGGCAGGCAGCTTCATCACCAAAAACAATAACGTTCATTGCCATGCAGCCAGAGTATCGGTTCGTGCCAGCTACTGAATCGGATTCTGTTTACAGTGGGCGCGCAACTGATCAATCAATGCTTCTGTCGCCGGGCTGATCCAACTGTCAGGCCGCATCACAATGCCTGCATGCCGTGTGGGCAGCGGGACTTCCATATCCACAGCAACAATTGGGTTTTGATAAGGGGTTTGCAGTGACGATTCGACCACAAATGATAGGGCATCAGATGTTTCCAGCAGCCGCAGGATGAAGTTGAAAGACGTTGATTGCAAAAGCGGCACTGGCACCGGCAGACTTTCGGCGCGAAACAGCCCGGCCAGTCGATCATAGGCGCTAAGCGCCCGGTCTGGCATGGCCCAGGGGAAGGCGAGCAGGCGTTCAAGAGATACAGCTTTCTCGCCC
>CAZOCA010000336.1:1244-4804 GCA_964578105.1 uncultured Pararhizobium sp. | reverse complement strand
ATATTGCCCCCATCCAGGTCCGGGTCCTCAATAGAAATGGGATTGGTGCTTTCCAACTCTGCCTCAGTTTGCAATGGTGGAAGCTGCAACAGAGGTACGTTTTCATCACCCAAAGAAGTCAATAATGGAGAGGCCGCATCCCCCAGCAACTGCTTCAGCTGACGTTCAACATAAAAAGCCAACTTTCGCTTGCCGGCCTTGGTGAAATTAATGCCATCAGAAGAACGCAGGCGAACTTGCTGACCGTTAATGTCCGCTCCTGTTGTAAGAAAGTTCCCTTCTGCATCCACAAAACCGTCCCAGACATCAACAAAATAACCGTCCGTGCTCTCCACGGCAGCTTTGTAGAACTGGTTGAACGACAAAATGTCAGCAGACATTGATCGAAATCTGAATGGCGGGCTGCCAACCCAAATGAGCCGTGTATTGGTACCGCGAACAGCCTTCGCGAAAGCCTCCACTCGGGAAACATATTCTGTTTGCCAGGCCTCACTACCTACTTGCGCTGTCTTGCCATTGACCCGCATGGCCTGGCGATCATTCGATCCAAGCATCGCCACCACAAATGTGGGTTTCAATTGCTCAATCGTCGGTACAATTTCATTTGGCCAATTATAGAAATCATCGCGCACCAAACCAGACGAACCGTTGGTTTTCACATCAACGACAACATTGGCCACATTGGCAAATGCATCGGTAAGACCTTGGCTCATGCCATCTGCAATAAAATCACCAACGACCAAAATACTTTGTGCATCTTCTGCCTTTTGCACGATTTCGTTATTTTGCGCAGCAGAGGCGACAATGCGTGTCGCGTTGGATGATTTCGTCCGCACCCTTTCTGATTGCGAAGTCGATTTTTTGCGTACAACTCGCTTTTTTACCGGTGCGCGTTTGGTTTTCGTCGTCGTGCGGCTTTTGCTTTCTTCCGCACCGCCTCTCAGCAACAGCTGGAGAAAGCTGGGCTTCTTCTCCTGAGCCAAGGCCGACACTGATCCTACAAATGGACTGATAACATGCAGTGACGATTTTTCAAATTGAACAAGCGACGTCACAATCGTTAAAACGATTGCAAGCTTCAACGCTTTTAGCGCAGACAAAGAACTGATTTTCAACGCGTAAATCACAACACCAGCGCCCAAAAAGTACCACGGCGCTTAACGGCGCCTAATAGCACTTAGCACTTCCAATGAAGGATATCCATCCTGCGCCAAACCGTTACGCGATTGAAATGCCTTGATTGCACTGCGGGTTTGAGGTCCGGGCTTGCCATCAATTGCGCCATCATAAAAGCCCGATCGCTTGAGATGGCGCTGCAGTTCTTCAGCTTGCGCCACAGTAATTCGCGTATAGGGACGCTTCCAGTCACGTGTCGGCGCCGGGTAGCCGGCAATCTGGTCAGCGAGCAATCCAACACCCAGCGCATATTTGTCGGCATTGTTATAGCGCTTAATGACAAAGAAATTTTTGATCATCAAAAACGCGGGGCCGTCACGCCCTTGTAATACTTTCAGCTCAGCGTTCTGCGATCTGGGAAATGGCTTTCCATTGGCCCGCTTAACGCCAATATTCGACCAAGCATTGAGGCTTTGTGAGCCACCCGGAAACTTGCGTCCTGCCGGTAATGTGACTTCATAACCCCACGTTTGACCTGATCGCCACCCATTTTTTTTCAGCAGATTGGCCGCTGTGTACAGCGCATCGGGCACAGAGTTCCAAATGTCTTTTTTGCCATCACCATCACCATCAAGGGCATAGGCTTGATAACTGGTTGGAATAAACTGCGTATGCCCCATGGCGCCTGCCCAGGAACCCGTGAGCCCATTGAGCGATACATCGCCACGTTGTGCGATTTTAAGTGCGCCGATGAGCTGACCACGCGCGAATTTGGTGCGACGCTTGTCCGCATAGGCCAGTGTTGCCAAGGCCCGCGGCACATAATGTAGGCGGGATGGGTCTTTGAGCGCTTCTCCATAGCTCGATTCCATCGACCATATGGCAAGGATTATATAGCGGCTCACACCGGTATTGCGTTCAATCTGATCAAGCAAGCGCTTGTATTTGCGCGCCATTTCCTGCCCGTTTGCAACGGTGCGTTCATTGACCCGGCTATCGATATACTGCCACGCCTGATCTTTAAACTCAGGTTGAAAGCGTGCCTTTTGCAATACGGTGGCATCGGGCGTTTTTACATTGGCGAAGGCACGGTCATAAAATTTCGCAGAAACGCCATTTTTAACAGCAGTCCCTTTGAAATCGCGAATCCATTTTTGAAAACCAGCATCAGCTTGCGCAGGCGATATTGGCATTAAACCCGCCATGGCCATGGCAATGAAAAACCCAATTGTTTGCTTCTTCTTCGCTCTCATTTCGTGCTCCCGAATCTCGGTTCATCAGGTTATAAGTTCAACTTAAACGCTGCTCGTGTTCAAATTTCGGCATCTCATCGTTGCAATCGCATCCCGACAAAAACATTACTGGTGCCTTCGCGCTCGGATTCATCGGAGCTAAATACTTGTTCGTGTCCAATGCGGCCGGTCAGCGCCAAATATCGGTTGAGATTGTAAACCAATCCCAATGAACCATTAAGCGAGGTCTCATCTGCCGTAGGCCCTTCAAAGGTCTCATAGGACGCACCAATATTGGCCGTTCCGGTCAGTTGCGAAGTCAATCGATGGCTCAGACCAAGCTCGGTGGCATAAAGCAACGAACCGGATACATCTTCGGTCCCGCTGGGTACAAAACTGGTTGAGGCGGCAAGCGTGACATCAGTGCCGCGCATTGGTGACCATGTTAGCGCAATATCGGCGATCGCCCCCTTAACATCAGACAGGCTCGCATCATCAAACTGTTCCACACCATAACCCACAGCAACTTCGCCGTTTAGTTTTTCGCCAAAATCTATCTCTGTTCCAACCCGCAATTGGTAATTGGTGGCATTGCGATTTAGCCCCGCCGAATCCAGCGTTTCATCCATAATGCGCTGACCATAACGCGCCTCGACAAAAGGCGAAAGAACACCCGAAAGCGCATATCCCCCCCGCAAGGAAATATCAAAATCAGTCGAGTTTAGGTCTGATTGCGAAATCGTTGTGCCATCAGAAAGCTTGGCGGCCCCATACTCCAGACGAGCGATAGTGGCACTAATTTGGGCCGTTAGTCCGCCAAAGTCATGATCCAGTTGCGCCGATGCTGAATAACTTTGCGTAGCAGGTTCGTTGATCCCCGTCAGCGACGGCGCGCCGGCATCAATAGCATCCTGATAACCAGCAGATTGTGGATCCTCTGTCTGATAGCCATAGGTCCCTGTCAACGACAAGGAGGTGAGCGCTGAAATATCCAGGCCTACCGTGCCAACCGCATTGATCGTTGGATCGTCCTCATCGCCAGAAATGCCAACAGGCAGTGTTCCGCTTATATCCAAAGCAACAAAATGTCGCGACCAATCCGAATTGATCTGCAGCCCCAAAGAATTGCTGCTGGAATAGGAAATTGAAGTATCTTTGACGAATCCCGAGGGGCCACCGCTATCAACATTGGTAACCGAGCGCGTCGCCGAC
>CAZOCA010000336.1:0-1234 GCA_964578105.1 uncultured Pararhizobium sp. | reverse complement strand
CCGAGCTCAAGCGTTGGTCGAAAAACAAATGTTCCCAACCTTATGCCTTCAGCGGCATAAGGATCGCTTTGCTCAACCGCTTGACGCTGATCGACTGCGCCAATGGAGCCGGTTTGAAATGGTGGAACCGGATCCGCCTCAGCTTCAATACTAGCCGTTTCCGGTGCTTCATCAATCGTCAGGTCCAGAATTGGACCCAGCCCATCATCTTCGGCTTCCTGCGCCATCACTGGCATTGCTGCAGTTGCCCATAGCGATATCAACGCAAATCCAAACCGGAATTTGCACATTGCGGATTTTGAGTAATTTTGTGCCAAAACCGTCACTAAACTGGGCCCTTTTGTTATTAATCTGGAGTAAACAAAAGCGGTTAACGAATGATTTATGAGTGCGTGCAAACCCAGCAAAAACGCGGCAACTAGCTGCGCTGCAGAATAAGCCTGTTGCCATTTATCACCGATGCATGGACAAATGCCCGAAGGTGCAGTAGCCCACATCAGATGCAGATGAAAAAGCAAATCAATGAGTGAGCAAGCAATCAGTACCGGAATTCAGTCAGCCTTAAGGACGCTCAATATTGAGCGCGCCGGTTTGAAAGCGCTTCAAGAAGCGCTGCAAAACGGCATGGCAGGCCCCTTCGCAGATGCGATAAATGCGCTCAAAGATATATCCGGACGTGTAATCGTCACCGGCGTAGGGAAAAGTGGCCATATAGGATCAAAAATTGCGGCGACGCTAGCCTCCACAGGAACACCAGCATATTTTGTTCACCCTGCCGAAGCCAACCATGGCGATTTGGGCATGATTGCACGCGACGACGCCATCATTGCGCTGTCCTGGTCAGGTGAATCGCGCGAACTTGGCGGCATTGTACAATATTCGCGGCGCTTTGAAATTCCGCTCATTGCGGTGACAACCGGCGTAAGCTCAACCCTTGCACGGGAAGCGGATATTTTGCTGGCCGTCCCAAAAACAGAAGAAGCCTGCCCGCATGGCTTGGCGCCAACAACCTCAACCATTATGCAAATGGCATTGGGCGATGCATTGGCCGTGGCGCTGCTGGAAGAGCGTGGCTTTACTGCGGTCGATTTTAAAAAGTTTCATCCCGGCGGCCAATTAGGTGCAAACCTGAAACGCGTTAGCGAAATTATGCATACCGGTGAGGAATTACCTTTGGTGAGCGCCGGCACAAATATGCGCGAAGCGATTATGCAAATCAGCCAGAAAGGGTTTG
>CAZOCA010000335.1:3822-4815 GCA_964578105.1 uncultured Pararhizobium sp. | reverse complement strand
TGCAAACAGTGCGGCTCTTCGTTTGTCGGAACTGAGGACCAATATGGCGCCCACATTGGGGTTTGCCGCAAGGTTGAGAAGAATGCGGTTGACCTGCAAATCATTGTTGCCGGTCATCCCATTTCCATGCGGCATGGACACCAGTACGGCACCAGACAGAGCGGCTTCAATCTTTCTGGCTGCTGGCTGGGTGAGGCCGGACACATTGAGAATAAGCAGTGTATTGCGAATGCCAGGTTGGCCCTGCTGTCGTTGGTAGCCCAGAAATGTGCGTTGCGTTGCCAAAGTGCCGTCCTGATGATTACAACTGATAGCTTTACTGACATCTCAGTTGTAATTCAAGTCGATTTTTGCTTTCCTGTTGTGGAACTGATTGTCTGAAACGGGTGCAGCATGGCTGAAAACGGCTTCTCGCCGGGGCCTGCCATCGGTTTTATTGAGCGGTTCAATACATCGTTGTTGAGATTGACCGTGATTGCCGCGTAGAAGATGAACAGTAACAACAGCGCAGAAGGCGGACGATACCGGACTGTTCCAACATGGGATAATCAGGTCGCAGCTGACAGTCAGGAGATGATCATGAAATCGTCAAGCACTCCCAAGACACCGAGCGCCCCAGGCACTGGTGGTAAGCCCCGCCAGACCCTGCGGGATGCGGCCTATCATGCTTTCATTGATCATCTGTTTTCAGGGGATATTCGCCCTGGTTCCATGGTGTCACAGCGCGAGCTTTGCGAAATTCTCGATATTCCGCTGAACCCCATGCGCGAAGCGCTGAAGCGGCTGGAGGCGGAAAACTTCGTCCAGCTGATTCCCCAGCGCGGTATTCAGATTTTCGGCATTGAGGAAGAATTCCTGGCCGATGCGTTTCAATTGCGGAAAATTCTGGAAATCCAGGGTCTGCGCGCCTTTTTCAAACAGGCTGATATGACTGGCGTGCAGGATTTGTTTGACCGCACCAAAGCGGCAAGCGACGGCGATCAAGGCCGACAG
>CAZOCA010000335.1:0-3812 GCA_964578105.1 uncultured Pararhizobium sp. | reverse complement strand
CTTTCAAACTTTCAAAAAATCAGCGAATTCGCTGATCTCGATCACGAGATGCATTTGATGTTTCTCGGCGCGCTGGACAATGAAATTGTCAATGACATGATGACCCGCGTGCTCAGCAAATTACGCCTCTCTCGCCTGATTTTCCGCCTGCATAATTATCAGGATATTCGGGCGTTCCAGGAACATGTCGCAATCCTGGAAAAAATTATGGACGGGGATGAAGAGGGCGCAGTGCAGGCGCTGAACGATCATCTGGATGGCTCCAGAGGCCGGATCATGGGGATTGCCTGAGGGTGTCTTTAGGTTTTCGCTTGGCTAGGATGCATCCTGCTTGCGCACAAAATCAAAATAAAGCGCACCGCACGCCAGCACCAATACGAGATATTGTAAGACCGAAAGCCTGAAATCCGTCACGATCATGACGACCACGACATTTGCCAAAGCACCAATGGCCACTCTGGTTTTACTCAATGACCGATCACCAAAAAACACCTTCCTATAGGTTTTGTTCGTAGGCCCCCAGAACCCGAATATGCCGATAATCGCAACAGCGAGTGTCGTCGGAATTCCGTGTGGTTGGAAAGCTGAAGCGGCCACCCCAAAAAAAAGCAGAAAATAAACGAGCCCAAAAATACCCACGAAATCCCCAATGTGTTGTGCGGCATAGAAGGGTCTAGGAGGCATCGGCGGAAATTTCAACTGGAACTGTTTGACTGTCATTAAGCCTGGAACAGAGAAAACCGAAATGGCTTTGGCGTAATCTCGCAATATCCAAAACGAGTAAGGATCAGCCGAAGGTGGCCCTTAAGCTAATACACGAGCCTTAATCTGGGTCATTTGGACTCAAAAACTAATGGGGTAGGATTTGTCCGATGGCCGCTTGGAGCCCTCTTGAGACCTTTAGGGCGATGAGCACCTCAGTCACTTCCGGCCCTTAGCTGACTTTCGTGTCATCTGCAGCGAAATTCCGCTCTGAACCCAAAGTGACAAATGCAGTTCCGAGGTCACTTTGTCTTAATAGACCGTGTCCGCAGTGGTGACATGCCTGTTTGGTTCAAAAGGCGCAATCGATACCTTCCGCTTCGAGTTCACCATTTAGATAGAGAAAAGTTGAACAAGTGCTCATAGCAATCACGAACAATCAATGATAAGCATGAGGCAACTGGCGCAAGTTTAGTACTCCCGACCGCCGAACAAATATCGAGGGGCGATTCCACCTTGCAATCAGAATCTTCTGAGAATGCACCTCAGAACGCCCGCCATCTAGTCATCACAGTGCACGGAATCAGAACTTATGGTGATTGGCAGGAGCGATTCGAGGTCCTTGCGGTAGACGCTATCGGACGGACGCAGATCGAGTTCGACAACTACAAATACGGCTTCTCCTCCTCGATCGCCTTCATTTTTCCTTTCTCGCGCTGGTGGCAAGTACGCCGCTTCAAAAAATACCTATTGCCTGCCATCGCCAGGGAGGAATGGGCATCTGTCTCTCTATTTGGGCACAGCTTTGGTACGCATTTAATCGCCTGGGCATTGCTTCGAACGCCCAGCGAGCTGCGCCCAAGAATTAGTACAATTGCGCTGACAGGAACGGTCCTAAAGCAAACTTTTCCGTGGTCCAGATTGTCAGGCTGTTTTGAGCGACTGGTCAATGATTGCGGCGCACAGGACTCCATCTTAATACTCAACCAATTCTCGGTTCTGGGTACTGGCATGGCCGGCAGGGAAGGCTTCGTAGGAGGGAACCATAGCAAGTTTCGGAATCGCTTCCATGTATTCGGGCACAGCGGATACTTCTCAGACTCCTCAGGCGCCCGAGATAACAAATGGATGGAACGATTCTGGTTGCCACTTCTGACGTCTGAGGCTCCGTTCGAGCCTTATGACGATCGACCTTCAGTCGGCATTTTTGAAGGTTTTCTTAGTGTCGTTGCACGATATGTAGACCCGATAAAACTGACAGTTTTGGTCTCACCATTCGTGCTGGCGTTTCTTTTCGTTCTCGGGCTGTACTTGAATGCAGAACATGAAGCTCGTACAGCCGCAGGCCGCGAGCTGGCGGCAAGAGCGCTTCAGATCGAGCAGGCGCCCAATGAAGTTAACGGCTACTATGATCGGGCAGTGCTCCTGGCCGCGTCTGCAGAGGTGGTTGCGCAATTTCCAGACACCAAATGGAAACAGACGCTTTACCTAATTCGGGAAGGTTTAGGGAAGGAAGGACTAGCCTTAAGGGCTGGGAACGCCTTGAAGTGGCTCGGAGATTTCGAGACAAAAAAGAACCTTTTGGTAAAGGGCGATGTCCTAAGGGTCCTACGGTCTAGCCTTTCGGCGCTGCCGTATAAGACCGGTCAAAGCAGGTTTGGATCGCGCTATATATTTGATGTTGCTTTCTCCGACGACGGCCAAAGGCTTCTGGGCGTGGGAGTTGATGGCGCGGTGTGGGCAAAACAAACCACCGATCCGAATTCATTTGAGAGATGGTTTCAGGCCGACACCCGTCCACTTCGAGCATTCGCCTTCAATATTGACGGAAAACTGTTTGCAACTGCGGGTGAAAGCAACACAGTTCGTCTATGGGACGCTAAGACTGGTTCGCCAATTGGAGAGCCGATGGTGGAAGTGGCCGATCCTGAACTTGGTGCCGGAATAAATGCGGTGGCTTTTGATCCTCACGGCCGTTGGCTTGCAACGGCAAGCGACTATTCAACGGTGACGGTCTGGGACCTTAAGACTTTCAAACAGTTGCGGCTCCCAATTCGCCAACATCAAGGCGAAGTATATTCTGTAGCCTTTAATTCTGACGGCTCACTATTAGCCAGCGGTGGCTCGGATGGCATCCTAAGGATTTGGCGGACCGACAATTGGCATATTGATACCAGCCTGCCGAATGAAACTTCTGGTCAAAACGGCATATTCGCGGTCGGCTTCATTCCGGGAGGAAACGGGCTCGCGTATGGAGCAGGCGACGGCAAACTACGTTTTTTCGGGCTCGACGAAAACTCGATATTAGGTGCCCCGTCCAGAGTGCAACACGGAGGTGCGGTCACTTCGATCGGGTTTTCTAAACTGGGTACGATGCTGGCGAGTGGGGGAAACGACGGATCCGTTCTCGTCTGGGACTTCACAAACTTGAGTAGAGGGCCGAAACGCTTTGAGGTGGGCGTCGCTGAAGAGATCACCGGCATTGCCATCGCGCCAAACGAATTGACGTTGGTGACTGCGCGCAAAGATGGCTTTTCAGGCAACTTGATTGAATTTTGGGATGTCCGCCGTCGGGTCAGGGTTGGCGGCAAGGCTCATTCTATAGCAGAAGACAGTCTACGCTCTGGTTCATTCAGCCCAGACGGACGATTGGTTATCTGGGGAAATTGGTCGGGCGAGAAAGTCGGCTATTTGGAAGAAATCACAGATGCCGATGTGGTTGATAAGGAGCTCTCCGCTCCCAATGTCACAGAGGTACGGATTGATGGCAAAAACCGATTCCTACTGGCCACGGACTTTTCCGGCTCAGTCTGGTCATTTGATTTGCGGGCACCGTCAACGGAATGGCAGCGGATTGGAAACCATGGAACGGGCGAATTGGGCCTTATGGGCGCGTGGTCGCTCCGATTCCGCCCGCAAACTGATGAATTTGCCACCGCCGGAACGGACAACTTGGTCCAATACTGGAATCCTTCAAGTGCGACGGAAGCCCGAACACCACTCAATCCTTTCGATGTCTTGACCACTTCGATTGCATTCAGCACTGACGGTCGACTACTTGCAGCCGGAAGCGAAAAAGGGGCTGTTCGCGTTTTCACAGTTCGGGACGG
>CAZOCA010000334.1:0-4818 GCA_964578105.1 uncultured Pararhizobium sp. | reverse complement strand
CCGTTGTAACCGAGTGGTCCAACAGACAGTGAATGGCTTCCAGGGAATGCATCATTGTGCTGATAACCGCAGCATACAGGAGAACTGAGGCGTTCTGCCAAAGCTGCAGATGCCGGGATGCCACCAGCCAGAATGACGCCGGCTCCATTAAGTATGACCGGGAATTTGGCTTCCGACAGAAGTTTTGCGGCCTGTGCAATGGCTTCTTTTCCGCCTGAAGGACGTTCCAGCCGTACGATCTGCGGCATCTCAATATCAACGACCTGTGTCCAGTAGTCACGTGGTACGTTGATTTGTGCTGGGCCTGACCCGCGCCAGGCTTTCTCGATAACCCGGTTCAGTACTTCTGCCATGCGGGAAGGATCGCGAACTTCTTCCTGATAGCAAACCATGTCTTCAAACAGTTTCATCTGTTCGATTTCCTGAAAGCCACCTTGACCGATTGTCTTGTTTGCAGCCTGCGGTGTGACCAGCAGCAGCGGCGTGTGGTTCCAGAAAGCGGTTTTGACAGGGGTCACGAAATTGGTGATGCCCGGACCATTTTGAGCAATCGCCATGCTCATTTTGCCAGTTGAGCGCGTGTAACCGTCAGCTGTCATGCCAGCATTGGTTTCATGGGCGCAATCCCAGAACTTGATTCCCGCTTTGGGGAACAAGTCGGAGATAGGCATCATCGCAGAACCGATAATGCCAAACGCGTGTTCAATGCCGTGCATCTGAAGTACTTTTACAAATGCCTCTTCGGTCGTCATTTTCATGGCAGTGTCCTTTCACCAAACCCTGAACCGCATGGGTGACATGCGGCGTTTTTATTCAATTACTGAAAGTCCTAGAGGCTACGCCTGTCCTCTAAGATCAAATCACTTGCTTTTTCACCGATCATAATGGCCGGTGCATTCGTGTTGCCGGATACAATTTCCGGCATGATGGAGCAATCCGCTATCCGCAACCCATCTATTCCATGGACCCGCAGCCGCGCATCCACCACGGCCTGATCATCTGATCCCATCTTGCAGGTGCCTGTGGGGTGGTAGATGGTTGTGGCCGTATTGCGAACCCATTCCAGAATGTCTGCATCTTCAACCAGTACCTCTTTCGGTGAATGAGGACTGGCGATTTTGCTATCCAACGGCTTTTGTCTGGCGATGCTCTGGGCGATTTTCACGCCGTCGATGATTGTGTTGCAATCGGATTCGGTGGCCAGATAATTGGGATGGATTGTTGGATATCCGGATGGGTCTTTGGTGTTCAGGCGAATTTCTCCTCGGCTTTCGGGCCTGAGCTGGCAGACAGACATGGTGAAGGCGGAAAATGGATGTACGCCTTCGCCAGGGCTGTCAGCAGACCATGGCTGGATGTGAAACTGAATATCGGGTGTTTCCAGTTCTTTTCTTGTTTTCAGGAAACCTGTAGCAAGGCTTGCTGCCATGGTCATAGGGCCAGCTCTGAACAAAACGTATTTCAGAGCGATGCGTGCTTGATTAAACAGACTGCGTACTTCGTCGTTTAATGTGGGTTCATTACACTTGTAAACCAGACGTGCCTGAAGGTGGTCCTGCAGATTTTTACCAACGCCGGGCAAGTCGGCGACAACATCAATGTTGGCACTGCGCAACTGCTCGGCTTCCCCAATTCCTGACTGCATCAACAATTGTGGAGAGCCGATAGAACCGGAGGACAATACAACCTCGTTTCGCACTTTGACCGTCAGTTCTTTGCCCTGGGCGTTTTTGAAGACCACACCAGTCACGCGGCGGTCCTCAATGGCGAGCCGCTGAACATTTGCGCGGGTGATGATTTGCAGATTCTCCCGATTTCTGACCGGGTTGAGATAGGCAACGGCTGCGCTACAGCGGCGGCCGTTGCGGGTGGTCAGCTGAAAATAGCCAACACCTTCCTGCTTCGCGCCATTGTAATCGTCATTATAGGCGTAGCCCTCATTCTGGGCTGCTGCGACCCAGGCATCACAGATCGGACGGCTGAGGCGCATATTGGATACATCCAGTGGTCCACCAACGCCGTGGAAATCATCTTCGCCGCGCTCCTGATTTTCTGCACGCTTGAAGAGTGGCAGAACATCGTCCCAACCCCAACCCTCATTGCCCATCTGCCGCCACCGGTCGTAATCCCGTGCCTGTCCGCGGACATAGAGCAAGCCGTTCAGCGAAGAAGAACCGCCCAAGACCTTGCCACGGGGCCAATCCAGCTTGCGACCATTCAGCCCTGGATCAGCTTCGGTGGTGTAGCACCAATCCACTGCGGGATTGTGCATGGTTTTGAAATAACCCACCGGGATATGGATCCATGGATTCCAGTCGCGCCCGCCGGCTTCCAGCAGAATCACTTTTATGGATGGGTCGGCGCTGAGCCGATTGGCGATAACGCAGCCTGCAGAACCGGCGCCAATGATTACGTAGTCGGCCTCCAATTGTTCCATGGCACCGTGTCCTCCCCAAACGCCACATTAGGCGTCATCTATTAAATGTCAGTTCCAGTTCTGACTTGCCAATCGCACAATAATATGTATTTTTGAGACTGCAAGTCTTAATTATTGATGTTTCTGGGAGGAACTCATGAAAGTCTCAAACGCCTTGAGTGCGATATCTCGTCGTGACCTTTTCAAATTATCCGGGCAATTTGGCCTGACAACAACGCTTCTCGCAGCTGGTGCAATGGGCGGCGGTGTAACGCTGGCATCCCTCGCGCAGGCAGCTGAGTCGACTTATACAAAGCGCTATAAGAAGGAAGCCAAACACACGCTGAAATTCGGCGCTTCCGGCTTCAATGCTCGTAACCTTCTGATTGAACGTGCTGGCGCGCTTGAGTTCGCTCGTGATCTTGAAGAGCGTACCGAGGGCGAAATTCGCGTTGAGTTTATTGGTGACAATCAGATTTGTGGCCAATTGTCCTGTGTTGAGAAAACCCAATTGGGTATCGTGGATATTTATGCCGCATCCACACAGAACTCAGCCGGTGGTGCGCCCTATTTGAACGTGCTGGATTATGCCTATATGTTCCCTGGTCGTGCGTCCCAGTATCACTTCCTTTACAGCCCTGAGAGCCAACGGATTCTGCGTGATCCGCTTGAAAAACGCCACGGTTTGAAATTCCTGTTCAGCCACTGCGAATTGCGCGGCATTCAATTGGGTCTGAAATTTGAAGACAAGCCGACAGTGACGAAGCTGGAAGAGCTGTTTGGTACCAAAAACCGTGTGACGGGTACACAACTTGGCCGGATCGCCATGCAGTTACTGAACCTGAACCCTGTGCCTGTGGCCTGGGAAGAAACCCTTGATGGCTTGAAGCAGGGCCTTATTGATGGTGCAGAAACATGGGCGTCTGCCGTGGCCTATGCCAATATGTCACCCGTTGTGTCCCAGTCGGTTGATCTGAAGTTCTTCTGCGGAACCGAGCACACATCCATGTCGGCAAAAGTGTTTGATGCCATGGACGGACATCTGCAGGATGCCATTATGGAATCTTCCTATCTGGCGCAGGTCCACGTGCAGGCAGCCAACGAAGCAGCTCTTGTGAAAACGGTCGGTTTCTCCGATCCACAGCTTCCGGACACAATTTTTGTCAAAAACAATGTGCGTCCAGCCTTCCTTGCGGCTGACCAGATCAAGATGGCGGAAGAAATGTGCTCTCCGGAGTTTAATCCAGAGCCATGGGCACCTTGGCGCGAGCGTCTGAACAACTGGTCTGGCGGTATCGACACTTACGCGGATATCCACAAAGTGGCGCGTGAAGTCCCTGCTGATATGCTGCCGGAAAATGTTGAGCCGCGTCGCTGGTGGCGCGGTTAATCTAACCGACACGCTGGCGGATTGCAGAAGCATGCAAACCGCCAGTATGGTTCGTTGCCAGCCAAGCTTGAACTTGGCAGCAAGCTTGGATCTGGCAAACAGGGCGAGATGATTTCTGGGGAGGAAATCAGTTATGGGCTCCATTTTTGGAGATGTTGCGGCAGTTATTGCTGCAATTCTTGAAGGTGATTCCTGGGGGATGAAAGAGGCCTTTGGTGGACCGGGTATCTGGCTTGTTGGGCTGATTGCAGTCTTGCTGGGGGCCTGGTTGATTGCGAAACTCTATAGGTTGAGCCCTTTCATCGAGAAGCATCTTGAACGGGCATTGATGGTGTGGAGCTATTTGCTGATCGCCGGCATTATCTTTGTGGAAGTCGTGCGGCGGTTTGTTTTCAACGAACAGGTGCCCTGGTCCACGACCTTGCCGCCTTATCTCTTTTTGATCATGACCTGGTTCGGATGTGCCTATAACGTCCGGCTGCGGACCCATCTGGCTTTTTCAGAATTTCGGACAAATCTACCACGCGTCGGACAGATGCTGTGCCTTTCGTTGGATGCGTTTCTGTGGATGGGCATTTGCTGGGTTGTTGTTGTCACCTCCATGCGTGTTGTTGTGAATTCGGCCGCCAATTTCCAGATTATGCTGGGAACCGACAATGTTATGCAGTGGTGGTTCCTGCTTAGTGTGCCCATCAGTTTTGTGATGTTGGCGGCGCGCGCCTATCAAAATCTCAGTGAAGACATTGCCAATTTCCGGTCTGGTGAAGACCTGATTTCGACTGCTGTCATTGGCGGCGAGTGAGGAGAGCATCATGACCGATGGAACCTGGATTACGCTTATTTCAATTGGGGTGACCCTGTTTTTTATGCTGGGAGTACCGGTGTTTCTCGTCATCGCCTATTGGGTGTTGGGTTGCAGTTTCGTCATAGGACTGCCCCTGATTAACATCGGAACTGACTTGTCCGATGTCTTCACCGACGGCTTTGCGCTGCTGGCGATGCCGCTTTTCAT
>CAZOCA010000333.1:0-4820 GCA_964578105.1 uncultured Pararhizobium sp. | reverse complement strand
ACAATGTTGTCATAGTCCAGTTTTGCTTCATTCAGATAGGTTTTCAGTTTCGCAAACGCGTCATGAAACTGCTGTTCGGGGTCTTCAGAAATCTCCCGACCCGGATGGGCTGCGGTCACGCCAGATAGAAACACCAGATGGCCAGTGTCCACGACCGGTGTGAAATGCCAGTCGTCTCGATAGTGCGAGAAGGTTTCAGGAACAAGGTAGTTTGGCATCGGCAAAAATCTCCGGTCAGGGGCGCAATCGCAATTGCTGCCACGCATTTACCATGGATGGTTGGTTGAGATCATCTGCATTTTATTGTATGAACAATAATACAAATCAACCCACACATCGTCTTTTTTTGCGAGGTTCTATGCCGTTTTTCCCGTCAATGCCTGATGATGCCCGCAACATTCATGCATGGGGCTTCAACCCGCAACGCTACAAATACTGGCCGAAACTGGCCGAGGGCATCATGCGTGGTGAATCGCCACTCTCTCTTGCTGAAAGGGAAACCATTGCAGCTTACGTTTCTGGCCTGAATGCCTGTGGCTATTGCTTCGGTGCGCATAAAGCAGTTGCCACGGAACACGGCATGGATCCAGCCATACTGGAAGCAATGGTGGAAAATGTGGATACAGCGCCGATTGCGGAAAAGCTGAAACCCATTTTGCGTTTCATCAAGAAACTCACTCTGACACCAACACGATTGGTTCAGGCCGACGCAGATGCTGTTTTTGAAGCGGGTTGGAGCGAGCAGGCATTGCATGATGCCATTGCAGTGTGTTGTGAATTCAGCTTTATGAACCGGCTTATGATGGGGCACGGAATCGAGCCACTTCCGCCGGAAATTGCTGCAAAACGTGCGCGCGAGCGTGTCAAATATGGCTACCTGGCCATGGCCGCCATGGAGCGCGGAGCCGAAAACGTGGAAGGTCTGGATGCAGAAACACAGGACATCGTTCAACAGAACAAGGATAAAGTCGCCAACCCCTGAATGCGCCTGTCCAACCCATAATGTTGAATGCAATTTTACGTTTACTCAATTTTCACGATAAACACAGGAACTTTCGATCTCCGCTTGCCCTTTACGGAATATGTAACTTCCGGATCTATTGTGCGTTTCATGGAATCTCAGTCTCCGGCTGTCTTGTCCGCCGACAAATGAGGAAGTTACATGAATACGAAACTGACCAGACGTATAACAATGCTTCTCTTCGGAGCGGTTGCAGCAACCATCTTCACCATCAGCGCGGTGCTCGTTTGGATGGCTGGAGAATTTAACCAGAAATCCCAAGACGATTCCCAAGTGATGATCCAGGGTGGTCTGGAAGCCATTGATAACACTCTCAGATTGGTCACTGTGGATTATTCCTGGTGGCAGGATGCTTACGACAACATAAATGAGGACAACGCAGATTGGGTCATATCCAATATCGGCTCAGGCGTCGTCGATTCGTCAGCGCTGGATTTGGCAGTTGTGGCCCCGCCATCTGGTCCTGCCAAATATGGCTGGATCAAAGGCCAGGAAGTTGAAGGGCCCCAGACCGGCTTGTTGACACCTGAGCAGATTCTGAGAATGCGTAAGCTGATTGACAATACGCCAACCGATGAAGTTGTTGCCCTTACCCAATTCGACATGGTCGGCAATCATCTGGTTCTGCTCGCTGCTGCCCAAATTACGTCAGACCAACCAACGGCTCTTGAGATCGATACGCAGGCGACCAATATTTTTGGTTTCATTTTTGATGAGGAGCGCATTACCAAGCTGGGTGAAACATTCCTGACAGATGATTTGAAACTGTCCACCGTCATAGAACCCGACAAGGAACACATTGCCTTGCTCGGTCCTGTAGGCGAAGTGCTGGGTTACCTTGTCTGGACCGCTCCGGCACCGGGCGCTGAGTTGCTGCAAAAAACACTGTTGCCACTGTCGGCTGCGCTCATTTCATTCGCTGGAATTGGATTTCTGGTCGCCTATGGCGCCAACAAATTTGCCGAGGAATTGGGCCGTAAGGAAGCAGAATCCTACGAAAACGCACGAACCGACAGTATGACAATGCTGCCAAACCGGTTCCACTTTGTCGAAGCTCTTGGACGTCGATCGGTGCGAGCCGCAAACGAAAAGGGCGAAATGGGGGTCATCTTCCTGGATGTGGATGGCTTCAAAAATGTCAATGACACGATCGGCCATGCCGGCGGTGATGATCTTATCTGCCAGGTGGCCCAACGCCTGGAAGCCATTATTCCGGACAAGGGGTTTCTCGCCCGCGTTGGAGGCGATGAGTTCAACATTCTGCTCACGGGCAAAGAGATCGCCTCTGAGGTGAATACTGTTGCACAGAAATGCATAGAGGAAATCCAGAAAGACTTCCGGGTTAAGGGACGTATTTTCAGGGTGTCAGTCTCAGTTGGCTATGCAATTGCCGATGAAGGCCAAACAAGCTGTGAAGAAGTGGTCCGTCGTGCCGACGTTGCCATGTATCAGGCCAAGGGCCAGAAAACAGGTGAGCCTGTTGCCTATGACAAAGACTATGAATCGAATCTGTTCAAGAACAAGCAGATCGATGATGCCTTGCGCGCTGCGCTGAATGCAGGTGAAGTGGAGGTATACTACCAGCCAATTGTAAACGCCCAGTCCGGTAAAATGGAAATGGTCGAGGCGCTGGTCCATTGGGACTCCAAAAACCTTGGATCCATGTCACCGGCAGAATTCATTCCGATCGCCGAAGAATCCGGTCTGATAGGCGCATTGGGAACCTATGTGTTCCGAAAAGTTTGCGAGGATCTGGTCAAGAATCCAGAAATGATTGCAAGCATCAACATGTCGCCGGTGCAATTGCTCGATCCTTTGCTGGTGGAAAATCTGCTCTCGATTATTGAGCAGACTGGTGTGGACACGGCGCGCATTGAGCTTGAATTGACAGAAGGTATTGTTGTCAGCCACCCAGGTCTGGCCAGAGAAAAGCTCACCGCCCTTAAAGGCGCTGGTTTCAGTATCGTTCTCGATGATTTTGGCACCGGTTTCTCCTCTATTGGCTATCTGCGTCAGTTGCCCTTTGACAAGCTGAAGATCGACAGAAGCTTTATCAGTGGCGTTGAGACGAATGTGGAAGCTCTTAACCTTATGAAATCAATCGCAAGTCTGGGCCGTGCACTGGACCTGACGGTGGTTGCTGAAGGTGTGGAGACCGCCGAACAAGCCAATTTGGCTCATTTGGCGGGCTGCAATCAAATACAGGGTTTTTACTTCAGCGCGCCGATGCCAATTGCTGATCTGCTGAAGTGGCAGCATCCCGGTTTTGAAAAAAGTGACAACCCGGAAAGCCATTTGCTGAGGGCTTGAAAAAAACCATAAGGGCCGGCAGCGTCAGCTTTCATTGCGCAGTCGGCCCGCATGGTTTTTCATTGCGCTGAACAGCCAATTGGAGAATCTGGGGCTCAGCGTTTCATAACGCGAAATGAAATCCGGATGCGACATATACATATCGGCCAGACCTTCATACCCGTCTGCGTCGCATTTATCTCCCCACATCCGGGCAACCCATGCCCGGTGCTGTTCGAATAGCGCATGAAGACAGTCCGCTGCAGTATCGATTCCTGATTCATAGGCGCTGACAAGGTCAGTTTCAACGGATTTCAACGCCTGCAGGGCACGCTCCATGCCTTCGGGCAAGACGCTGACTGCTGCTCGCGAAGTTGCGATTTGCACCGCCATGTCAGCACCGTAGCTCTGGATAAGCCAGGCCTCATAGTTGGCCTGCTCACCAGCTGTAAATGGAATGTATAAATCACTGATAGCCATGTCTCGTTTCCCTTTGAGATGGTCAATCGTGGCATCCAGTGTTTCAATGATCCCGGCAGCTCTGCGGTATTGCTGCTCCAGTCGCTCCCGATGCTGTTCCAGCCGCTGGATCGCATCATGCGGGCCATTCAGAAGATCCGCAATTTCGGATAATGACAGGCCAACGTCACGGTAGAACAGAATTTCCTGAAGGCGCATCATCTGGGGACGATGATAGAGGCGGTATCCATTGCCGCTGGCATAGGCAGGTTTCAACAGCCCGATATCGTCATAGTGATGCAATGTGCGAATGGACACACCCGAAAGCCGGGCCATTTGACCCACTGAATATTCCTCGATTTGTTTCGTCATGACGCTCTCATCGGGCCTCACGCTGCGTGAGGGTCAACAGCTATTTTACAGTTTGGGTGAATTCATCCAATCCAGTCTCCTGAACAACAGCAGGATACCGGCAAACATATTTGAAAATGTGAGAGTGTCAGTCTACACGAACTGGAAGGAATCGTCCGGGCTAAGACCGCTGGTCAAATTGATGTTGCTGATTGTGATGCTGTTATCTGCATCCAGTTGAACAATGGTATCACCGTCCTCAAAGCGGAAGTCACTGAAATCCGCAGTAGAGGAAAAGCCATAGTCGGAAACATCAACGAGATCGCCATCGGCTGAAGAAAAATCACCGATCGTATCGTTCCCGTCACCGGTCTTGAACATAAATGTGTCGGCATTCTCGCCGCCAAACAAAGTGTCATCGCCTGCTGCGCCGGTCAGAATATTGGAGAGGCTGTTTCCAGTCAGCGCGTCGGAGAATTCACTGCCGCTAAGGTTCTCAATATCACGCAGCGTGTCTTTGCCAGCGCCGCCGGTCTCCTGCGCGCGTGTTATTACTAGCGATACTGTGACACCGCTGTCAGCACCCTCATAAGAAGCCGTGTCATTCCCGTCGCCGCCTTCCAGGCGATCATTGCCCTGGCCGCCATTGAGAATATCATCGTCATCCAAACCTTTGAGGCGATCATTGCCACCCAGCCCG
>CAZOCA010000332.1:3612-4833 GCA_964578105.1 uncultured Pararhizobium sp. | reverse complement strand
GCTGAAGACATGTTTGAGACATCCGAACAGGATCTGACGGAAACTGTACATGATCGTGAGCCGGAAGCTGTTCCTGCCAAGAGATTTTGGCGGCGCAAGCGTGTTATCATTCCAGCTACAATCCTGATTTTTATGTCGGTTGCGGTTTTCGCCGCTTATATAAGGCTATCGGCAAGCCCCCTCTCCTTGGAATTTATGTCTGAACGTGTGGCGCAAAATATTCAGGCTTCCTTGCCAGAAGAGCTATCCTTCGAATTTCAATCACTGTCCATTGCCATTGATCCTTTGCGCGGTCTCGTGACCCGCATTTCCGAGCCTCAATTGAAAGACCGTGACTCCAGACTTTCGGTGACTGGAAAAAATATATCTTTTGGACTGGAGTCTATCGACTTGCTGCTAGGGCAGGTCCGGGTGCGCGACGTAGAATTCGATACGCCGTCTTTTGCTGTGCATCTGACCAGTGAAGCGCAGCGGTCCCTCAGTCAATTAAACCTGTCTGTGCAGACGGAGGGCCGCGCTCCGGTCGCCACGCCCCTGGCCCGCGTTGGTAATGGCCTTGCAGATTTGCACAATGCGGTTGAAAGGGTCATTCAACTGGCCAAGGTTCGGGGACTGGAAGAGGTCACGATTATTGATGGCTCAGTCGCTCTGACAGCGCAGGGCAGTGAGAAAAGGGACTACTGGAATATTGGTTCGACGGTTCGGGTGCGCCCCGACAGAAACCGATTGTCAGTGCGCGCATCGGGGATCGGACGTGGCGGCGCGTGGCGCTTTGAGGGCGATGCGACACCCGTGACCGATGGCCGTGGCCACGAGGTTACGCTGGCACTGAAGGACATTGTGCTGCCAGAAATTTTGCCGGCATTTGGGCGCCAGAATTTTGCAATCCGAAGCGACGCACCATTGACCATCTCGATGCGCTCAAAATTTGTCGACGAAAACACGGTGCCAACGGCTTCTTTTGACGCTGAAATTGGGAGCTCCTACGTTCATATGGGTCGTGAGGATGTGGCTATTCTGGACAAGGGCGTCATTTCATTGATCTGGTCGCCTGAGTTGAATGCAGTCAGCATAGAGGAGGCGAGCCTCCAATTCGGAAACACCAAATTGCCATTTGCCGGATTTGCAAGGCCATCCGAGAGCAACCCGGCGAATGAGCTGGATATTCGGCTTGTCTCACGCAGCGCGATCCTGGCACCCCGAGATGTGACAGATTCTCTG
>CAZOCA010000332.1:1087-3602 GCA_964578105.1 uncultured Pararhizobium sp. | reverse complement strand
CAGCACCATCATCGGGTCGGCAAATGTCGACTTCCAGCCGCGCTTTCCCTCCATCGCAGGAGCATTTTCCTCCAATGCAATTCCGGCCAAAGACCTCAAGCAGATCTGGCCTCCAACGCTGGCAGGCGGTGCCCGTCGTTGGTTCATCCGCAATGTAAAGGGCGGTGTCATTGATGGCGCTGATATTGCGCTGGCCATTCCCGATGGGCTGGTCGGCAACCGTGATCCGGACAAGAAATTTCCTGAAGGCGCAGTCACCGGCAATATTGACTTCTCTCTGGCACAAGTTCGCACGTTTGGTGATGTACCTGATCTAAGCGCGCAAACAGGGCGTGTGACTTTTGACAAAGCTGGCATGACCGTATCTGTTGAAAATGGAAGCGCTGTCAGCCCGAATGGTGAAACGGTCGATGTGCCGTCCGCCATTTTCAGATTGCCAGTTCTTGGGCCACGCAATCCTGCTGTGGAAGCAACGGTATCGATGATTGGTTCTGCGCGCGATCTGGCCGCAATATCGGATGTTCAACCACTTGGGTTCATGACAAAGCGCGGGGTTCCACCAGAGGCGATCACCGGGAGCGCAGTTGCAGAAGTCACGTCGAAATTCAACCTGAGCCGTAAGATTGATGCGGCGGATGTTGAGACAGTTGCAACGGTCCGATTGTCAGACTTTTCAAGCAATGCATCCATTCAGGGGCGCCTCATTTCTGACGGGGATGTGGTGGTTGTCATTGATGCCAGTGGAACCGTTGTTCAGGGCAGGGCAAAGCTTGATGGCATTGACGCGGATGTGGATCTGTTTCTGCCAAATGGTGATGGGCTTGGCACACGAACCGATATCAGACTGGTGTTGAATGACAGTCAGCGCAAGAAAATGGGCATTGATCTGGGCGAGATGCTGACCGGGCCAACGCCTGTTGCCGTGGGAAAGGTTGACGCACAGGGACGTCGACCGGTCTCGGTTGACCTGAAGGACGCTGAGATATCATTGGCCTCTTTGGGATGGAGCAAGGGCGTTGGCGTCGCTGGCAGGCTGGACTTTCTGATAGAAGATACTGCTAACGGACAACAGCTTGATAATATCAGGCTGACGGGCAATGGGTTTTCTGCGGCAGGTGAGGCCACAATCAGTTCCTCCCGGGGGCTTGAACGCCTGCGGCTCAGTAACCTCTCCTTGCGTCGTGGGGACCGTGTCTCCGTGGATGTTCGGCGCGCATCGGCAAATGCCTATGACATTACTATCAACGGTCAGCAGATTGACGCTCGCGGCCTTGTTCGCGCGATCAAGAACAGCGCCAATGCCAATAATGAAGGCGACACCACCCGCTATACAATTGATGGAGAGGTAGAAACCCTGGCCGGATTTGGCGGGCAGAAAATAACAAACGCAAAATTCTCATTGCAGACAGACGGCGGAATTCCCTCAATACTTCAATTCTCGGGGTCACAAGGCAGGAATGCCGCCATCAATGCAACCATTGAGGGGGGGAATGGAACTTCCTGGCTCAGCATGAATGCGCAAAATGGAGGTGGTCTGGTATCGTTCCTTGATATTACCGAAAGTGTTCAAGGCGGCACGCTCAGTCTCTCGGCTTCGCTTGGCAAGGGCGATTCAGCGACCGTTGGGCAGGTTTTCCTCAGCAAGTTTCGTGTCGGCGGCAGTGAAAACCTAGATCAGCTTGCCCGAAGCGTACCGGGTGAAAACGGGCGCACAAGCGTCACGCCGGGAGTTCGGGCCTTTGAACAGGCGCGGATGGACTTCACTTTGCGCAATGGGCGTCTGGTGATTGATGACGCGCAGGTACGTGGCCCGGCTATGGGCGTTACGCTGAATGGCAGTATGAATTTGAAGGAATCACAATTACGTCTGAACGGGGTTTATGTGCCCGCATACGGCTTGAACAATGCGTTTTCGCGCATCCCGATTTTCGGAACCATCGTCGGTGGACGCCGCAATCAGGGGCTTTTGGGCGTGACCTTTCGCGTTTCAGGAAATCTGGATAGCCCGTTGCTGACCGTGAATCCCATTTCCGCCATTGCGCCGGGGATTTTCAGGCGGATATTTGAATTCCGTTGATACCTGAAGGTTCGCTTCCGAGCCCACAAAAAGGCTCTAGCTGACTTTCAAAAGCACGTGTTTCTTTTTGCCAAGAGAGATTTTGATGACGCCTTCGCCGGTCAGATCGTCAGGTCCAATGGTTCCGCGTTCATCTGAAAATGCAACATCATTCACTTTGACTGCACCGCCTTTGATGTGCCGTCTTGCTTCACTGTTCGATGTTGCAAGACCCGCCGTTACCAGCGCTGACAGGATGCCCAGATCTTTCAGATCCGATGCAGGCAGTTGTACTGTCGGCAGGTCAGCCGAGATGGCACCTTCTTCAAAAGTCTTCCGAGCGGTTTCCTGAGCTTTTTCGGCTTCGTCCCGTCCGTGCAGCAAAGCGGTGATTTCTGTTGCCAGAATTTTCTTTGCCTCATTCTGTTCTGCGCCTTCCAGCGCTGCCAGTTTTGCCAC
>CAZOCA010000332.1:0-1077 GCA_964578105.1 uncultured Pararhizobium sp. | reverse complement strand
ACTTCATCCAAAGGCATTGTGGTGTAGAGCTTCAAAAAGCGTTCTACGTCAGCGTCTTCTGTATTCCGCCAATATTGCCAGAAATCATAAGGGCTGAGCATTTCCGGGTTGAGCCAGACCGCGCCGCTTGCAGATTTACCCATCTTAGCGCCGGAGGATGTCGTCAGCAGCGGCGTGGTGAGCGCGTAGAGTTGGGGTGCATGCAGCCTGTGTCCGAGGTCTATGCCGTTGATAATGTTGCCCCATTGATCCGAGCCGCCCATCTGAAGGCGACAACCAAATCGTTTGTTGAGTTCAACGAAATCATAAGCCTGGAGGATCATGTAGTTGAACTCCAGAAATGACAGCGACTGTTCGCGTTCCAACCGCTGTTTGACGCTGTCAAAGGCCAGCATCCGGTTGACTGAGAAATGCGCGCCGACATCGCGCAGAAACTCCAGATAGTTCAATTCCAACAGCCATTCCGCATTGTTGGCCATGACTGCGCCATTTGGGCTGTCATCATAGGAAATATATGCAGAAAAACTTTTCTTGATGGCTTCGACATTGGCATTAATCTGGTCGGGCGTCATCAATTTGCGCGCTTCATCCTTGAAAGACGGATCGCCGACCATTCCGGTACCACCGCCCATCAAAGTGATGGGGCGATGTCCGGTCTTTTGCAGCCAATGTAGCATCATGATTTGAATGAGGCTGCCTGCATGCAGACTGCTGGCCGTTGGATCAAAGCCGATATAGGCGGTCACAATTTGCTCACTGAACAGCGCATCCAGTCCTTCCAGATCGGAAATCTGGTGGACAAAGCCGCGTTCAATCATGACGCGCAGGAAGTCAGACTTGACTTGAGATAGGTTGACGGACATGGGACAAGCTCGTGATTAAATGTATTTCAAAATTGTTCTTTTGGGTGCGGCGCTGTCCTATCAGCGATTTTCGGAAATTGCACCCCCAAACAGGTTTTGCGCATGAACAACACATATACCATTGCCGGCACAATGAGCGGTACATCGCTGGATGGCGTTGATGTTGCGTTGCTGACGACTGATGGGGAGACGCACTTAACGCCGGGTAATACAG
>CAZOCA010000331.1:0-4849 GCA_964578105.1 uncultured Pararhizobium sp. | reverse complement strand
GGTCTGATATTGAATCACGACCAAATGCCTAGCCCTGCACGCAGGCGTATGGGCGATTTCACGACTTGGCTAATGGCCCGACACCACGTGTGGAAAAGGCAGCGGCGAGACAAACGAGCCGTGTCACATCTTTCTGAACAAACACTCAAGGACATTGGACTGGAGGAGCACGCGTCTGTGCGACGCAAAAGCGTCCTTTGGCCCGAGCTCTAACGCATGACCTCAAAACGATATCAGGGACCTTAGCAGAACCAACCGTGACGGCTGAAGCAACAGCACCAATTTGAAAACATCACAAAAGGACTTTTGCAAATGCAACTCAATAAATATGTCGCTGTCGCACTTCTCGCATGCACCCCTTTCACAGTTTCTGCCGAAGATCTGCGCTCAGAATTCGACGTGGCAGAGGATATCTCGCGCTTCGTCTTTGCTCCCGCGCCTGTTTTCGACGATGGAATGCCTGCCTATGGCAACCCATTCGTCACACAGGGATATATATATCCTGCAGGCACGCTGAATGGCGGTGTAGAGGGCACATTGCCTAATGGTGATCCGGCCTTTCCTGACCTCGTCATCGGCGAGTGGACTTGTGACGGGTTCTTCGTGGGAGATGGCATGCGGACTGAAACCGGCGCCATCGTGATGACCCGGCAAATTTACCGCTTTGATGATGGTGACCTGCTGATAAGCCACGGCCCCGAACTGGCGGATATTGGCGCGACCATCACACGGGCTGTTACCGGCGGAACGGGCGATTATGCAAGTGCCCCGCACGCGTTGAACCAAACGCTCCTCGGCATGAGTGAAGGTTACGGCGTGCGATTGCAGATTGAACTCGGGCAGGAAGACACCACCACAGGAGGCTAGTCCACATTTGATCGCGTGATCATTCGGACATGCGGGACAGGACTGAGTTCGCCGGACCGTTGAACTGATATGAAAGAAAGGCCCCGTATGTACGGGGCTTTTCTATTTGGACGGACGCCCTCTGTGAAAAGCAAGCTCAACAGTCGCGCAAGTTAATCTTTATATTCAGAATCAAAACTTACCCGAATTTGCCCATTCATGACGCGGTGGGACCGGTTCTGAATTGTCCCAATGCTCAACAATTCTTTCATTTTCAACACGGAACAGATCAACCTGGCAAAGTTTCTGCTCATCCAGCGAGGCGCGATTCAATGTGGCGACGAAATTGCCTTCTGCCACGCAAAGGAAACACTCCTGATATCGAAGCGGGGTGGCTCCCTGTGCAAACTTTTCAACGAATGCATCAAGGCCATCGCCGATATCGGTATTGTGCTGAGCACAATTCTGGGGATCGATGAAGTCGGCCATTCTGTCGATGTGACGCTCAATGAGACATGAATTGATAAATTCGAGCACCAGAGCTTTGTTGGCTGATGTTCTGTCCAAATCAATTACATCGGTGACGCCGTCTGTCTGGCTGCGCCCTGATGCATTGTTGGGCTTTACCGGCGCAATGACATCCCAATGCTCGACAATTTTACCATTCTCATCTGAATCGAAGAAATCGGTGGTCAGCCATTCAGCTTCACCATTGTTGATGTTCTGATAGGCCTGAAGAAACACATTTGAACCATCCTGAAGCGCTCTTACGATCTTGATCTCGCGTATGGGGTTGCGCGCGATGAAGGGTTCAAAAAACGCAACAAACCCTTCCCTCCCATCTGCAACGCCAGTGGAATGCTGTGTGTATCGGTCACCCGTATAGGCTTCAACAGCCTTACGCGGCTCTCCTTTCAAGATGCCTTCCATATAGAGATTTATGGCGTTTTGTTTTGCGGTGTTCATTGGGTTCCTCATATCTTTAGCTTCAGATCAGGCATGAAGCTGGGCAACTCAGGATTGCCCAGCCTCGACGCTTTAGAATTTACCCGGATAGCCAGCTGGAAGGTCACCCGAAGGCATATCAGCGATCACGTCCCAATGCTCTACAATCAAATCGTCTTCCAGTCGGAACAGATCAAAATATGCTGTGGGCGTATCACCAAAGACACCTTCAGATGCGGCCATCACAAAATTACCTTCCGCTACCAAATGGTGGAGTTCCTTGTAGTAGAAATCGATTTTTTTTCAGCCAGATACTGCATGAATGCACCCAGACCTTCCAAGCCATCGCCTGCAGAACTGTTGTGCTGAATATAGGTTGTGGGCGAAATGAACTTCGTAAAGTCAACCTGTTCGCCCTTTATAAGCACGCGGGAAATGAAGTCCTCGACGAGTGCCTTATTTGCATCTGTCTTGTCCCGATCGACGATCTGGGTGGCTCCATCGGTTTGCGTGTGCCCGGAGACATTGGGCTCGGCGACAGGGGCCAAATTGTCCCAATGTTCAACGATTTTACCATCCTTGTTGAAGCGGAAAATATCGAACGCCACGAGAGGTACAGGACCAAACCCTGTGTAGGTCGTGTGACTGGCAACCAGGTCCCCTTCCCCAATGATGCGGTGAATTTCCACACCACCCTTAGGGCCTTTCGACAGCTGCTCGATAAGACCGCGCAAGTGCGCGATGCCAGATGGCGCAATCGGATTGTGCTGGATGTATGGATCTGCAAAATATTTGTCCACGGCTGCCACATCATGCTCTGCGAATGCGCCCGTCAATGCCGATTTGACGGAATCCTTGTTCGTCTCAACATCTGCAAGAGCCACGGAGGCAAAGGCGGAGATGCAAGCGGCGGCGATAAGTAGTTTTTTCACGACGGTTTCCTCTGGATGGAATGAATGCGGTCAATCTAGCGGAAGCGTTTTTATTTGACTTGATGCGTATTTTTGAAATCATTATCCGATTAAATCGTAAGGTGAAATATGATCGATGAACTGCGCAGCATGGCAATTTTCGCAACAGTCGTTGAAACGGGCAGCTTCAGTGCAGCCGGTCGCAGGTTGCATCTCGGCACGTCCGTCGTCAGCTACCATGTCAGTGAACTGGAAAAGCGGCTCGGTGTGACGCTGCTTTACAGGTCCACCCGTGCCTTATCGATGACGCATGAAGGCGAGCGACTTTTAGAAGCCGCACAACGGATGATCTCAGCTGCGGCTGACGGATTGGATACGATTGCCGATCTAAGCGCAGAGCCTTCGGGTGCGCTTCATCTTACTGCACCTGCATTTCTTCAAAACAGCCCTTATGAAGCCGCCATATGGAGCTTTGCCGAGCGATACAACAACGTGGCAATCACATTGCGCAGTTCAGATAAAGTTGACGATATTATTGGGGAGGGCTGGGACCTGGCGATCCGCATTGGTCGGTTGAAGGATTCAGCTCTGAAAGCCCGCCGGCTGGGAGATTTCGAGCGCCGTCTTGTGGCCTCACCAGCCTATTTGGCGAGCGTCGAAACAATCAAAACACCAAAGGACCTGCAGCACCGCGGCTTTGTGTCGATTGAGATGGTGCCTGACACAGAGACCATGAGCTACAAAGACAAACAGCAGACCGTGTCTTATGATCAGATACGGATCAGGGTCGATACGGTCAGAGCTGCCCGCTCGGCGGTGTTAGCCGGATTGGGTTTGCAAAGCTTGCCACTCTCTGAAATCGCTGATGACCTGCAACAGGGCAGATTGGTTCATGTCCTGCCAAATTGGAGCCTCGAGAAACTGGGTGTCTTCGCCGTCTGGCCAGAGACCGGTCCGCGCAGTGCTCTGACGCGACGCTTGCTGGAGCATATCAAGAACTCAATTTCCGCTGACAAAGCCTCTCGCAGTCCACTTTGAGTGGATGGGCCTGTGTGAAATCAATTTTGGCCGCACAAGAATCGGGTGGCTAGGATAAGCAATGCTCGCCAAAACGTCTCCAGCAATTTCATGCAAGGAGACAAAAATGCTGTTGGAAAACAAGATCGTTATTATCACAGGCGCAAGTAGTGGAATCGGAGCTGCGGCGGCTAAGTTATTTGCGAATGAAGGAGCAAAGCTGGTGCTCGGTGCGCGTCGCTCGGAGCTTCTTGAAAAAGTCACGGATGATATATGCGGCCAAGGGGGCGAGGCTGTCTTTCTTGCTGGAGATGTGGAAGATGGCCACTATGCCGCTGAATTAGTGTTGCTTGCCGAGACAAGGTTCGGACGGCTTGATGGCGCTTTCAACAATGCCGGAACTACAGGTGATATGGGTCCTATTCCGGACATGGCGGACGACAATTGGCATAAGGTGATATCCGTCAATCTGAACAGCGGATTTCATGCAGCCAAGCACCAAATCCCGGCCATGCAAAAACATGGCGGTGGCTCCATAGTTTTCACTTCATCGTTTGTTGGCCACACGATTGGCCTGCCTGGCATGGGAGCCTATGCTGCGGCCAAAGCAGGACTGATCGGCTTAACCCAGGTTCTCGCGGTTGAGCACGGAACAGATAAGATTCGCGTCAATGCGCTGTTGCCGGGTGGGACCAAAACCCAGATGGCAGGCGATGATCCCGGCACCCATGACTGGATCAGCGGGCTGCATGCGCTGAAAAGAATGGCAGACCCATCCGAAATCGCACAGGCTGCATTGTTTCTGATCTCTGATCAGGCATCCTTTGTAACCGGCAGTGCAATGATTGTGGATGGCGGGAACTCGATCAACAAAACCTGATCGATCCGGAAGATGAACAAAGCTCTTGCTGCTGGAGACATCAGCAAGAGGGCAGCCGAGCATGACGGTCCATTGGGTTGGTCTGTTACCCGGTAGTTTTATAAAGTTCAGGCCTGCTGATGAACCGCCCTGCCCGCAACCCAAGTTGTAGAAATGTTGGCACGGGTTGCGCCATTTATGATCTTTTGCAGAATATCGTCCTGACTATCCATGGTTTCATCAATGGAAATCGGGGCGGCTTGCCTGTCTG
>CAZOCA010000330.1:0-4850 GCA_964578105.1 uncultured Pararhizobium sp. | reverse complement strand
CCAGCACCCAGGCCGATCACATCACGGCCTGCAGCTCTAAGCTCCCGCGCCTTGGTGGTGACAGCGATTGTGGCAGAGGGTTGAACACGTGAAAGGGCGTCGGCGATTAAGGCCATGAGCTTGGCTCCGAGATTGCTGGCAGGTTGAAAAATCGCGCAAACATTAGTCCCGCCAATCTATGCGCGCAAGACGCCAAACCATCAATTCGACACTCAAATTCATCATTTTCCTAGATCATCAGGGTCTCATCATCTGGATCACGCTTCCCCAACTCAAATCGCGCCCCGAACCGAGACCGGACGACCATGTTCGGAAAGCGTTCCAGACACCCGGTAAAACGCTTCAAATCTCAGATCCACAATTGAATCAATCTGTGAAGCATTGCCCCTCAAACTATTGAATCCAATAAATTTCATTGTATTCATGACCTAGATGGCAGTCACATTGCAATCCAGCCAATACAGCCAGCGATTATTTGTAGGATAGCGCGGTCGCTTTGCCTCGGAACACTGTGTAGGCAAACACCGTGTAGCCCAGAATGATGGGCAGCACGAACAAGGTTCCAACTAGAATGATGCCCAGGCTTTCCGTGGCGCTGGCCGCCTCATAGATCGTTAGCCGTTCGGGAACCACATAGGGATAGAAGGAATAGGCCAATCCGGCAAAGCCTGTGATCATGGCCCCTGCCCCCATCACCAGCGGTGCCCAGGAAAACCGATCCTTAGAAAACGGCATATGGCGCAGCATGAACCAGAGCCCGACAAACAAGCCACCCGCAATCAGAGGCAGCGGCGCCAGCAACAAAATTTCGGGAACAGAAAACCATTTAGCGAAAATGCGGTCGCTTGCCAAAGGCGTGACCAGAGAAATGGTTCCCATGCCAAGAGCCATAACAACCAAGGTGCGCTTGGCCCAGCTTACGGCCTTTTGTTGCAAAGCGTCCTCAGCTTTGTAAATCAGCCATGCAGCGCCCAGAAACGCATAAGTCGCACACAGTGCCACTGCAACGCCCATTGCAAACAGAATGGAAGGCCAGGACTGATCAAGCCCCAACACATAAATGCCAAGCATGTAGCCCTGTGAGAGCGCCGTTATCAGCGATCCAGCAAAAAACGACAGGTTCCACCAGCGCTTTTGCTCGGGCTTCACCTTGGCTCGAAATTCAAACGCCACGCCGCGAAAAATCAACCCGATCAGCATAATCATCACAGGCAGATACAGCGTTGTCAGAATAACGCCATGCGCCGCAGGAAAGGCGACAAGCAACAGACCGACAGCCAGCACCAACCAGGTTTCATTGGCATCCCAGAACGGTCCGATGGAGGCAATCATCCGGTCTTTTTCTTCCGGGGTGGCGAATGCAGTCAGCACCCCGACGCCAAGGTCGTAACCATCCAGGACAACGTAAATCAGAATGGAAAGTCCCATCAGTCCGGCAAATATGACCGGCAAAACCTGTTCCCAGTTAATCATATCCATGATCTCACTCCGCCTTCATGGTGGGATCGACGGCCGGCAAAGGTCCGCCGCCGGCGAGCCGCACAGGGCTTTTGTTCTCAGCGTCATCGCCCTTGCGCGCCAAATGAATTATGGCGCCGATATAAGCGATCAGCAGCAGTGCATACACCAGCAGGTAGGCCACCAGAGACGAGGCAACCATGCCGGAGCCAATAGGACCAACGGCTTCCCGGGTTGTCAGCACACCGCTCACCAACCAAGGCTGACGGCCTATTTCGGTCACGTACCAGCCTGCCAGGGTTGCAACCCAGCCCGAGAATGTCATGCCCACCAGAGCGATAGCCAGCGGCTTGGCAATGTCGCGCCCTTTGCGCATCTGCCAAACACTTGTCCAGGACAGAAGCAGCATCAGCATCCCGATACCGACCATGACGCGAAAGCCAAAAAACACAGGCTTCACAGGTGGATGCAATATTTCACCATCTGCACTGACAAAGTCATCCAGACCCGGCACCACACCATCTGCACTATGTTTCAGAATGAGGCTGGCACCAGAGGGGATGCCAATTTCCATATGGTTTTCGCGCGCCGCCTCATCTGGCCAGGCAAACAGCAACAAAGGCACATTCCCCTGTGTTTCCCAATTGCCTTCCATGGCAGCAACTTTGGCTGGTTGGTGTTCAAGCGTGTTGAGCCCGTGCAAATCACCAACAAAAATCTGTATGGGAATGAGTACGGCAGCAACCGTCACGCCCAGTCGCAATGCTGACTTCACCGCAGGCCTTCGCTCGCCAAACAACCACCGCAAGGCCGACACACCAGCAATCAAAAACGCCACAGTCAGGCCGGATGCCAACAGCATATGGAACAATCGGTATGGCATGGAAGGATTGAATATAATGGCCATCCAATCCGTCGCAAAGGCAACACCATCGCGAACTTCAAAGCCCTGAGGCGTGTGCATCCAGGAATTGAGCGCGATAATCCAGAAGGCGGAAACCGTAGTGCCAAACGTGACAAGAAAGGTCGAAACCGTATGCACCCGGGCCGATACCCGGTTGAAGCCAAACAGCATGATGCCCAGGAAGACAGCTTCCAGAAAGAATGCCGTTAAAACTTCATAGGCCAATAACGGGCCGGCAATGTTACCCACCCGCTCCATAAATCCAGGCCAGTTGGTGCCGAACTGGAAACTCATGGTGATACCGGACACAACACCCATGCCGAAGGAAAGGGCAAAAATCTTGACCCAGAAATGGTAGATGTCCATCCATTTCATGTCCCCACTGCGGTTGTAACGCAAGCGCAGATAAAACAGCACCCATCCTAATGCGATGGTGATCGTTGGGAACAGAATGTGGAACGAAATATTGGCCGCAAATTGAATACGGGCCAGAACAAACGGATCAAGCGCACTCATGCTGTGTCCTTTCCAGCAACTTCATTTCGACTATCGGTTTTTGTCTTGTTTTTCCGGCCTGGCAGAATGGTCAAACGGTCCTTCATATCGAGCACCTTTTGAACCTTTGCGCCCAGCGTCAGAAGCGCTATCAGCCGCTCTGTGTCCAGTTTCTGGACATCATCATACCAACCGGTCAACTGTTCAATCAGATCGTGCATCTCGCTCATCCGGCCCTGCGCATAGACATCCGCATCGCTGGTTGGGTTCTGCATCATGACATCACGCAACAACGACAATGTCGGGTCCACTTCACGCTTTTTGCGCTCCTCCGCCAGATTGCGCACAATTTCCCAGATGTCTTCCGGCGTTGTAAAATAGTCCCGCCTATCATCCGGTAGATGCTTCAGATGCACCAGATTCCAGGCCTGCAATTCCTTCAAACCCATGGATACATTGGACCGCGACACGCCAAGGGCGGTCACAATCTGGTCCGCATTCATCGGATCTGGTGCGGCAAACAGGACAGCATAAATCTGGCCAACCGTGCGGCTTATGCCCCATCGACTGCCCATTTCACCAAAATGCAGCACAAAGGATTGTACCATTGGAGACAGGTTCATTTTAAGCTCTTATTGTAATTTCAGTAATTTCTGAAATCTATATAGAGCATTGAATTCTGTCGGGAAAGAGGCATCACATTCATTTGACAATATGCCGCGAGGCTGGATTTGGTTTATCAACGGGTATCTGCAGCCGCGCTACGCAGCGCGCCAGTTTCAGATCGCGCTATGCGGCGCACTGGCCAAACCTGCAATCAAACAAATCAAATATTTCCGGTTTCCATTGTTACCCGTTTGTCCTACGAGAATCATACAACAACATCCCTATTGGAACGGAGCCGAGCCATGAATAATTTGCGCGGCAGCGTTCTGATGGTCGCGTCCATGGCCGCGTTTTCGCTTGAAGACCTTTTCATTAAATCCGCAACGAAATCCCTTCCTCTGGGGCAGGTGCTGATTCTGTTTGGACTGGGTGGAATGATTGTTTTCATTATTCTGACCGCAAGGCGCGGCGAGGTCTTGCTGCACCCGGCAATCCTGTCGCGCCCAATTGTGCTGCGATCCATATGTGAAGTGACGGGACGCATTTGCTTCACACTCGCCCTTGCCCTGACCCCTTTGTCGAGCGCATCTGCGATTTTGCAGGCAACTCCGCTGATTGTCACAATTGGCGCAGTCATTTTTTTTGGCGAGACCGTCGGCTGGCGTCGCTGGCTGGCAATTATTATCGGCTTGGGCGGTGTCTTACTGATTCTACGCCCCGGTCTGAGCGGGTTTGAACCGGCATCCCTGTTCGCTGTGTTTGGAACACTTGGCTTTGCCGGTCGAGATCTTGCCACCCGTGCCGCTCCCCAATCCATGTCCAACATGCAATTGGGAGTCTGGGGCTTTTTCATGCTTGTTGTTGCAGGGTGCCTGATGCTGAACTGGACCGGTGGCATCATATGGCCAAGCGCAAACAATTTGTTGCAGATCGCGGGCGCAATCATCTTCGGCGTCATCGCCTATAACGCACTTACAATAGCCATGCGCAGCGGAGAGATTTCCGTCATCGCGCCCTTTCGTTACACGAGGCTGGTTTTTGCTATGGTGCTGGGCGTCATCATATTTGCCGAAAGGCCAGACGCTCTCACATTGCTTGGAAGTGCCATTGTTGTTGGCTGCGGCCTTTACTCGGTATTCCGTGAAAGAAGGCTGCAACAAAGCGCAGCTTCCTGACGGTTTGACCGCTCCGCGAAGCTGCCAATCCCCTGTGATTGCAGAAAAGTCGTGGTTGATGGGCTGATAAACCGGTGTTGCACACCAGGTCCAAAAAACACCATTTTCCAATCGAAGAATTACATAATATCAGCTGGTTGCGTTAGCCATCGGGAGTTTCCGCCCGCTCGCTGCATTTGACCCCACCATCATCATCAGGATTGGGCTTTTAG